>JAGYOO010000062.1 GCA_018399295.1 Candidatus Omnitrophota bacterium
AATGTCCGGAAAAAAATTCCTCATTTATCGTCACATTTTTAATGCCGACAATACTTTTATCCTCCTCCAGATACAGGATCCGGTCCACGAGCAGAAACGGATACCGGTGCGGCAGGATCTTACTTATATTCCGTATATCCATTGGCACCTCACGACTAAAATCCGTGGCCACCGGAGCGATTGCGGATTTAGTCTGCCGATCATGCGAATGCTTGATTTTCTGCAGGAGTTTTATGTTCAGAGGATGACCACTTTTAATTCCGATAACATGGCCTTTAATCGGACTTCCCAACAAATACAAGTCACCGATAAGATCGGCAATCTTGTGCCGGACAAACTCATCATCAAAACGCAAAGTATTATTAACAATACCGTTCTTGCCCACAACCACGGTATTATCATAATTCGCCCCTTTTCCCAACCCCTGGCGGGTCAGCTCCTCGGTTTCCTGCTGAAGACAGAATGTGCGGCTGGGGGCGATTTCTTTTTCAAAAACCTCCCGGCTGAATTCAAAGGAGGCATATTGAGACTGGAGCAGCGGATGGGGATAACTCATGGTGTAGGAAACACGAAAGTCGGCGGCGGGAAGAATCATCAGAGAAGACTCTCCCTCCTCCATGAACAGCGGTTCTTTCGGCTGATAGTAATTTTTTACCGCCGGCTGCTCGATTATTCCGGAACCTTTTAATATTTCGTAAAACGGCAGAGCGCTTCCGTCAAGCCCAGGCAGCTCCTCTGAATCAAGTTCAATGTTGATATTATCAACTCCGAGACCGACCAAAGCTGCCATCACGTGTTCGATGGTATGGATCTCCGCGTTTCCGCATCCGATAGATGTCCGCCGGGGTCTCTCGATCAGATTAGAGATATGCGCGCGGATATGGGGAGAATCGGGAAGGTCAACTCGAATAAACGTAACCCCTGAATTTATTTCCGCGGGAGTGAACCTTACGTTTACCTTCTTACCAGTATGTAACCCAACTCCGTTAAGAATTACCTGCTTTCCGATCGTCTTCTGATTTTCTGGCATCTTTTTCCCGTAAAGCCGCCTCCAGTAACGCGACTTTTTCTTCTAACTGGTTAACTGATTTATAAAGGTCCGGTAACTTCTGGACACACGCGTTGATCCGTTTAGCCTTCTTGTGCGGTTTTGCCGGATATCCGGAAACACAGCTTCCCTCAGGCACCGATTTGGTGACCCCGGCCTGCGCCGCTACTACAGCACTATCTCCGATATTTATATGTCCGATAATTCCGCTCTGACCGGCCAGGATAACATTATTCCCGACAGTCGTACTTCCGGATATACCGGCCTGAGCGACGACAATCGTGTTTTCACCGATCACCACATTATGCGCTACCTGAACGAGGTTATCGATCTTAGTGCCCTTTTTGATCCAAGTCTTCTCAAAGCGGGCCCGGTCAATAGTCACATTGGAACCGATCTCCACATCGTCGTCAATAATAACCGTTCCGATCTGGGGAATCTTATGATGCACCCCCTTCACCGTGGCAAACCCAAAACCGTCACTTCCGATCACTGATCCGCAATGAACGATAACCCGGTTACCGATTGTCACTCTTTCCCTGATGCTGACATGAGGATAAATCACCGTATCCCTGCCGATCACGGAATTATTTCCGACAAACACTCCGGCACTCAAAACCGAATTATCTCCGACCGTGACATTTTCTTCGATAACCACGTAAGGATGGACCGAGACGTTTTTTCCCAGCTTTACGTTTTTTCCGATAACTGCCGTTGGATGTACTCCCTGATAGAGTCTGATCTCATTCGGAGCGATCAACGACAGGAGTCTGGCAAACGCCAGCGAAGGATTTTCAATCAGGATAAGCGGCTTACTCAGGTTTTCCACTTCAGGCGAAGTGATAATAGCCGAGGCATTAGTGCTTTCGATAAGTGAAATATACTTAGGATTGGCAACAAAAGTAATGTCACCCTTACTTGCTTCCTTTATGCCGCAAACTCCGGTAATAACGGTGGTCTCGTCACCCACGATCCGTCCGTTGATCATCTGCGCTATTTCCTTAAGAGTTTTCCTCATTAATTCTTGCCTTACTTTTTATAGCGCTGGTTGAGCATCTCCACTACTTGAGCGGTAAGATTATCTTCTTCCGGTCCGACAATGATCGAGCGCTGATCAAGAATATAAGAATATTCGTTTTTCTTCCTCAGCTCACCTGTAACGGTCTCAATGTCCTGCAGCACCTCCCGCAGTATTCTTTCCTCTTCCGCCCGGATCTCCATTGTCTTTGCGCGCACTTCTTCCTGCTTAGTGCTGACCTTTTCCCTCTGTTCCTGCCGGCCCTTTTCACTCAACTGATCAACATTTTGCTGCTGCATCTGGCGCAACTCTTCCAACTGCAGCCGGACCTGTTCTTTCTTCTTTTCCAGACGTTCATTGGCATCGGCAATCTTGTTATACTGCTCAAAAACTCCGGCCAGATTAACATATCCTATCTTAAGGTCTGCGGCAACCCCCGCCCCCTGCGCCGTCAACACAAGGCAGACAGCCGTAAGCACGGAAAACATCCATAACCTTTTCATTTTATCCTCCTTATATCTTGAAATTTTATTCTTTTCATTGTAACACATTATCAGTTATTGTCAATAAAACCAGACTAGAATTCATGGCTCATGGTAAAGTGAAACCGAGACGGAGATTCCCCTGTTTCCGGATCAAGCGCATACCCGTAATCCAGGCGGATCGGCCCCAGAGGAGTCTTAACTCTGATCCCTGTGCCCACCCCCCGTTTCAGATCCGGATTATTCCAGTCAAAGTCACTCGGACCGGGCCAGACATTGCCGGTATCATAGAACAGGGCCCATTTCAGATTATCAGCAATCGCGTAAGTATATTCCAGATTGAAGATCCCGAGAAGACGGCCGCCGATCGGATCATTATTCCCGCCTTTCGGACCGACCCGGCGTTCCTCATAACCGCGAATCGTGTTCGCCCCTCCGGCATAAAAGCGCTCATATACCGGTACGATCGAGGACTCATCATAGGAATCTACAAACCCCAGCCGCAGACTCAGCTCCAGAACAGACTTTTCCGTCAATGAAAAGAAACGATCATTGCGGGTATAGAACTTGCCGAAATCCTTATCCCCGCCGAACGCCCCTCCGGCCAGTTCATAAGAAAACAGATTATACCATCCGGTGGAAGGGTTATAAATACTATCCCGGGTATCATGGGTTATCTCCGCGGTAACACTGCTTATATTATTTTTACCCTGTTCGATTCTGATCTCCGGACTGGCCGTTGGTTGAATATCACTTATCTCGATATCTTCATAACGATAGATCATTTTCCCATACCAGTACTCCCCGATCGCGCGTCCGGCAAAAATGTTACCGCCGTCCCGTCGCTCATCGTACTCATCCCAGTACCGGGTCCGGCTGTAGACATTGAACCCGGTGGTAATCGGATAGCCCAGGAACCAGGGCTCGACAAAGCTGACTTCATAGTCCTTCCGCTCCGACCCGAATTCGGTCCTGATCCTCAGTTTCTGTCCAGCACCGGTAAAATTGGGGGGATTGAACAGATCGAAATTACGCTGAGTTAAATCTACAAATCCGATAAATTTATCCAGAGAACTGTATCCGGCGCCAAAGCTGAATTCCCCGGTCTTAGACTCTTTCACATACACATTCAAATCATACTTGTCAGGCAAAGTACTCGGTTTCTCTGAGGTATCAAATGTCACCTCTTCGAAATAGCCCAGGTTATGCAGCCGCTGACGGCTGCGGCGAAGCTTTTCACCGTTGAACCGGTCTCCCGGAACCAATCGAAGTTCACGTCTGATCACCACGTCTTTTGTCCGGGTATTCCCTTCGATATTAATGTCGTCAACATAAGCGACATCGCCCTCAATAATCGAATAAGACAGGTCCACCTTTCCGGTATCAGTATTTAGAACGGTATCAGCCTTAATAGAAGACGAGATGTATCCCTGGTCAAAATAATAACTCTGGATCGCGCTGACATCCTGCCGAAGCTTTAACTCACTGTAGATATCTCCAGCATCAAGCTTAAGGGTATCATGCAAAACCTCGTTCGAAACAACACTGTTTCCCTCGATCAGAACGTTACCGACCTGATATCGTTTGCCTTCATCAACCAGGAAATTGATAACAATCCGATTTTTATTCTCCTGATAGTCTACGCCAGCCGAAACCTGCGCGTCGATATATCCCTCAGACCGGTAAAATCCGACCAGTCGGTCCACATCCTCTTCCAGAACATCTTCCTGCAGAAATCCGGAATTAAACCAGCCTTTCCGTCGGGTCTTTATTAATTTTTGCAGACGTTCTTCCGCGAAAGCTTTATTGCCATTAAAATTGATCTCCCGGATCCTTAACTGCTGTCCCTCATCTACTGTTACCGTAACAAGTACCTGGTTCTCCCTCTCCTTGACCGCATAAGTAACGTTCGCGGCGGCAAACCCCTTTTCTTCATAAAATTCCTTAATCTCCACAATATCCTGTTTTAGCCGGAACTCATCGAAAATATCTCCCTGTTTCAAATCCAGAAACGAGTTCAGCTTGGGGATACCGATCCGTTTATTGCCCGTAAATATCACTTCCTCCAGCACCGGTTTTTCCTGAACGCGAAAGACTACGGTCACTTCCTCCTCCCCCAGAACTTCGGCACTGACATCATTAAACAGACCGGTAGCATAAAGTCTTTTAATATCATCGCTTAAGTTTGCCGGCAAAAACTTTTTTCCCGGGCTGGTCTTTAGCTTGGAAAGAATCGACTGATCGCTGACAACCTGATTGTTTTCAACCTTCACCTCACTTATCGTGCGTTCGACATTCTGAGCAAAAGCAGACGCGGTAAACATCATGATAAACAAAGCGTAAAAAAGTTTTTTTCTCATCTTATTGTTCCTGCCTTTGGGTATATCCTTCGAAACGGCTGAATTCCTTTAAGAAAGTAAGTTTCTTGGTCCCGACCGGACCGTTTCTCTGTTTCGCGATGATGACCTCCGCTAATCCCTCATTTTCCGGATTCGGATCATAATACTCTTCCCGGAACAGAAGCATTACCACGTCCGCGTCCTGTTCAATCGCTCCGGAGTCTCTCAAATCAGAAAGACGGGGACGGAAACCTTCCCGCGATTCCGTGGCCCGGGACAGCTGGCTGACGGCGATCAGCGGAACATTAAGTTCCCGCGCCAGTGCTTTCAAAGACCGGGAAATGTCCGAGATCTCCTGCTGCCGGCTGTCTTTCCGATTCCCGGCCGCCTGCATCAGCTGCAGATAATCCACAATAACAAACCCGATATTGTGCTGCGACTTCAGCCGCCGCGCCTTGGCCCGCAATTCAAGAACATTAAGACCAGGGGTATCATCGATAAAAATCGGAGCTTGGGATATCTTCCCGGCCGCTGTCACCAGGCAGTCCCAGTGTTTTTGGGAGAGGAATCCGGTGCGAACGCTTTGCATGTTAACCCTGGCATGCGAGCAAAGAACCCTCTGAACCAGTGACTCTTTGGACATCTCCAGGCTGAAAACCGCGGTAGGAACTTTCTCAATAACCGAGGCATGTTCCGCAAAATTCAACATCAGCGCGCTTTTCCCCATCGAAGGCCGGCCGGCGAGGACAATAAGGTCAGAAGGCTGCAGTCCGGCGGTCATTGTGTCCAGGTCCGAAAAACCGGTGGAGATACCCGTGACAGTCGTTTTTTTCTGATAAAGTTTCTCAATATTTTCAATGCTTGTCTTTACAAGATCTTTGACAGGAACAACCCCTCCTTTGATACGGGAGTTAGTTATTTCGAAGATAAGCTGCTCGGCCTTGTCCAGCAGAGTATCTACTTCCTGATCCGGCTCATAACCCTGGGTAACAATACCGGTCGCCGTGGTTATCAGGCTTCGCAGCATGGCCTTTTCCTTGACGATCTTGGCATAATGCTGAATATTGGCGGCGGTCGGGACGATATTCGTAAGTTCGGCAAGATATCCCGCGCCTCCCACGCTTTCCAGATATTCTTCTTTCCGAAGCTGGTCGGTAAGAGTTATCAGGTCAACGGGTTTATTTTCATTGAATAAAGACAGGATCGCGGCGAATATCCGACGATGATTGTCCTGATAAAAACTGGACTCATCGAGAGATTCCAGGACGTCGGCAATCGCGTCTTCCTCCAGCAGCATTGATCCGAGTACAGCCATCTCGGCCTCGATATGTTGCGGGGGCAGACGCTGGGTCAGCCCTTTTCCCTTCCGGCTTACTTTTTCACCACCCATACCTTGACCTGTTGTTTGATCTCGGAGTGAAGCTTAACCGGGATCTGGTAAACCCCCAGACTCTTAATCGGTTCTTCCAGAAGCACATCCTTCTTATCAACCTTGATTCCTTCCTGTTCAAGAGCCTGTGCGATATCGGCATTAGTGACAGCCCCGTAAAGCTGTTCCTCATTGGCCTTAACGACTATTGTACAGGATACATCCTTCAGTTTTTCCGCCAATTCTTCAGCCTGCTGTCTATCCTTATCCCGCTTTTTTATCTTTTCCTGCTTCAGCGATTCGAAAAGACGCAGATTAACCGGAGTTGCCGGTAAAGCCATGCCCCGGGGAATAAGAAAATTCCTTGCATATCCGTCAGTAACATTAATAACGTCACCGGCCTGGCCTAATTTATTCACTTCTTGTTTAAGTATAACCTTCATCGCGTCTCCTTGGGTTAAAGATTTCACTCCGCGCTATAAGGTAGCAGGGCCAGAAAACGGGCCCGCTTTATGGCCTGGGAAAGCTTCCGTTGATGTTTAGCGCAGCATCCACTGGCCCGGGAAGGAACAATCTTTCCCCGTTCAGTCACGAAACGCGATATCTTGTTTACATCCTTGTAATCAATCACCTCAATCTTATCGACACAGAACCGACATACCCGTTTGCGGATAAAAGCTACTTTTTTCTTTTTTTTCTTACGTCTTAACGCAATGTTTTCATTCATCATTTTTCTCCTTTGGTTGCCACTTTAAAAAGGAACCTCTTCATCCTTCCCTTGAGAAAGATCATCCAGGTTCACGTTTTCCATATCTTCATTACCCGCTCCGGCCGACTCCTGATTCGAGCGGCCTTTCCCGAGAAACTGGATATTCTGCGCCACCACTTCTATGGTATTTCGTTTTGTACCATCCTGCGCCTGCCAGGAGCGGCTCTGCAGACGTCCCTCCACAAACACTGGGCGCCCCTTAAACAAATACTCACCGCAGGTCTGAGCCAGCTTTGCCCAGGCAACTACCCGCACAAAACAGACATCCTCTTTCTTTTCTCCATTAGCACCGGTAAACGCCCGGCTGATCGCGATCGAAAACGTAGTTACCGCGGTTCCGTTTGATGAATAACGCATCTCCGGATCATGGGTAAGTCTTCCGATCAAAAGAACTTTATTCAGATTCGCCATCGCGGGATTACTCCTTCCTGATAATGAGGGTCCGAATAATCGAGTCGTTTAACTTATAAGCGGTCTCAGCCTTTTTAACAGCCTCCGGCGGTGACTTGAACT
>JAGYOO010000063.1 GCA_018399295.1 Candidatus Omnitrophota bacterium
CAACCCTGAGTTCGATTGCCTTTACCGCACTGCTCTTCAACTCGAAGCAGAGGTTGTCGGCAGCTTGGGAAAGAACAAAAAGATATTCCCCAATGTGGATTATTACTCGGGAATCGTCTACAGCTGTCTGGGTATCGCTCCAGAGCTGTTTACCCCTCTGTTCGCGGTGAGCCGGGTTTCCGGATGGACCGCCCGGATATTGGAATACCTTAAACATAACCGGATATTCCGGCCGCGGGCGATGTATACGGGATCATTCGATAACCAGTATACGCCGATCAAGGAAAGGTAGCCTCTTGCTTAAGCACTGAAAAAATCTCTAACGACATTTTTCCAGTAAGCTGCGAGGTTAATTCGACCAATAACTTACATCTCTTTGCCGGCTCTGTAAGTTATGGTCTCATTAAGGTGATTGCATGAAGTCTTTAACCGAGCATCTTTGGTTTAACACGAAGACCCGGCAGGCCTACGTCAACATCACCCCTCAGGTGGAAGATCTGGTCAGCAAAAGCAAGGTTAAAGAAGGATTATGCCTGGTCAATGCCATGCATATCACTTCAAGTGTGTTTATAAACGATGCCGAGCCAGGGCTGCACCGTGATTTCGATCGCTGGCTGGAAAAACTGGCACCCCACGCGCCTGTCTCCCAGTACGACCACAATAATGGGGAAGAAAACGCCGATGCCCATCTGAAAAGAACGGTAATGGGAAGAGAGGTCGTAGTGGCTATAACCAACAGCAGATTGGACTTCGGTCCTTGGGAGCAGATATTTTACGGTGAGTTTGACGGGATGAGAAAAAAAAGGATCCTGGTTAAGATTATCGGAGAATAACCGGGCGGTTGACAGCACTCTATGCGAGTGATAAAATAGCCCGAACAGGAGGAAAAATGACTAAATTTTTCGTATTTATAACCGTTTGTCTGGCAATCACCTTGACCTCAACCGGTTGCTCCACCAAGGTAAAGAGAACCCCGGTGGAACAGACTATCGATATCAGCGGTAAATGGAATGACACTGACTCCAGGCTCGTGGCTGAGGAAATGATCCAAGACGGCCTGAATCGTCCGTGGTTGGAGCGGTTCAAGGAAAAAAAGGAAAGAACTCCGGTAATAATCGTTGGGTCAGTAAAGAACCGGAGCCACGAACACATAAATTCTCAGTTGTTCATAAAGGACCTGGAGCGGGCCCTGATAAATTCAGGCGAGGTAAGATTCGTCGCTTCAGCAGAGGAACGGGGAGAACTTCGGAACGAGCGTTCAGCCCAGCAGGAAGGGTTCACCGCCGAGGAAACGATCAAGGAATTCGGGCGCGAGACCGGAGCGGATTTCATGCTTCAAGGCAGCATTAATTCTGTCAAGGATGAACTGAAGGGGAGATACGTAATTCTCTATCAGGTAAACCTTGAACTCATCGACCTGACAACCAATGAAAAGGTCTGGATCGGACAAAAAGAGATTAAAAAATACGTAAAAAAACGCGCGTTTACGTTATAAAACTGATTGTGCGGCTTGTATTTGTTTCCTCCCATAACCCATCCGCAAAAACGGAAAGATGTTGATTAACTACCTTCTAAAAAAGATTCTCCCCCTGGCGACGCTTGCCGTTATGCCTGTTTTTCTGAGTTCCTGCGGCATGCCAGCTCAACAGCCAAGGGTTACGGAATTCACAAGCGCGAGAAATTATGCGGAAGCCCTTTCCTGCTTGAAGGATTCAGCCGGTTACGGAAAAAATAACCGGTTGCTGTTCCTTCTGGATCGGGGATTTGTCGAACATATCGGGGGTAAGTACGAGGCAAGCATCAGAACGTTTGAAGAAGCAAAAAACTATCTTGATGAGTTGTACACTAAGTCATTGACCGGGATCGCCGGCACCTGGCTGACCAACGACTATTCCGCCCCTTATCGGGGAGAGGATTTTGAGGCAGTTCTCATCCACATCTTTCAGGCAATTAATTACGCTAAACTTAACCGGTACGACGAGGCCTTGGTCGAGGCCCGGCAAGTCGATACCCGGTTAGGCGCGATAAACAGCCAGTTCGCGGAAGGCCAGAAGAATACCTATCGGGAAGACGCCTTTGCCCGGTTTTTGATGGGCATATTTTATGAAGCTGGAAATCTGGGCGAGAACGTAAACGACGCCTTTATTTCCTACAGTAAAGCTGCGGAAATATATAAAAGCGATTATCTGGATAATTACGGGGTAGAGCTACCCCGGCTGTTAAAGCAAAACCTGCTGACTACCGCGGATTATATGGGACTGTCGGAGTTCAGCAAGATAAAAGAACAGTATCCCCAGGAGGAGTTTTTTCCGCTTGACCTGAAACGCAAACAGGCGGAGATATATCTGATTCATTACAACGGTCTTTCCCCGCGCAAGGCTGAGGCCTCGCTGGCCGTGCCGCTGGCCGATGGACACATTGTAAAACTGGCTTTCCCCCGGTATAAGGAGATTCAGTACCGGACGGATACCTCACAGCTGGTGGCACGGTCTTCCGACGGCAGGGATATGCAGGTGTATACTGAGACGGGTGAGGATATCGGCGCGATCGCGGTCAAAAATCTGGAAAACCGGAGGTTGCGGTTTCTGGCAAAGACCTCGGCCCGGGCCAGCGGAAGATATCTACTGGAAAAAAACCAGGAGCAATCGATCCAAAGCAAATTCGGGGACGTGACCGCTGCCTGGTTTCGGTTCTTTGCCAATATCTTCAATGTAATGATCGAAAAGGCGGATCTGAGGTCATGGCAGACACTTCCGGATGAAATACGAATATCACGTCTGCTTATCGAACCGGGAGAGTATGAGTTTTTCGCACAGACGTTCTGTGAGGACGGGAAACTCCTGAAAGAGATAAAACTGGGCGTTGTAAAGGTCGGCGCCGGGGATAAAAAGCTGTTTATTGTCCATACCACCACCTAAAAAGGAGGGTATTATGCCGTACGATGCAGCATTGGATAAATGTCTGTATTCTAAATCTTGGGAAAATGAAGCTGAAAAGCTCGTGGTCAGTGTCTACTCTTATAACAACGGGCCGAAAAAGATGCAGATCCTGCGGAATATAAAAGACAACAACGGAGATTTCAGATTCGCGAAACTGGGCCGTGTCAATAAGGAAGAGGCTGAAGCGATTCTTCCCCTGATGCAGGAAGCCCTCAATTTAATGGATTAGATTGAAAAAAGGAGTTAATACTGAGCCTATGGCCGGAAAATTAAGAAGTAAGGTCGGAAATCAATGGGTCATAGTTCATAAAGAAATGACCAAGGAGGGTATTAAGACTTCCTTCCAGAACAACAGGGTATGCACCCTGGCTAAGGATAATTACAATGCCACAAGCTATGATAATTATCTGGCTTTGGCAATAGCGATCAGAGACCGTCTGGTCGAACGCTGGATATCAACCCAGCAGTCCTATCATCATGAAAACCGGAAAAGGGTCTATTACCTTTCACTGGAGTTTCTGATCGGCCGGTTGCTGGGAAACAATATCATCAATCTGAATCTGGATAAACAGACATCTGAGGCGATGTCCGATCTGGGGTTCGACCTGGAGGAGATCCAGGACCAGGAAATCGATGCCGGTCTGGGGAATGGCGGCCTGGGCCGACTGGCGGCCTGTTTCCTTGATTCAATGGCAACACTGGGTATCCCGGTCCATGGGTACGGGATCCGTTATGAATACGGGATCTTCCGTCAGAAGATAGTCGACGGCCGCCAGGTAGAAAAACCGGACGAATGGTTGACCATGGAAAATCCATGGGAATTCGCGCGCCATGAATACACGGTCAACGTAAAGTTTTACGGAAGAACCCGTTCTTATCACGACCGTAAAGGCAAGCTGCAGATCGAGTGGATCGATACCGAGGATATCCTCGCCGTTCCTTATGACATCCCCGTTCCGGGCTACGGTAACGACATAGTCAATACTCTTAGATTATGGGCAGCCCGCAGTACTACGGATTTCGACTTTGATTATTTCAATGACGGAGATTATGAACAGGCTGTCTATAAGAAGGTTTTTTCCGAAAACATCTCCAAAGTCCTCTATCCCAATGATAACGTCAGTCAGGGGAGGGAGCTACGGCTAAAACAGGAGTACTTTTTTACCGCGGCCGCGATCGCGGATATTATCCGCCGCTATAAGGTTAAAAATTCCGATCTGCGAAATCTGCCTGACAAGGTAGTCATCCAACTGAATGATACCCATCCGACTCTCGCGATCCTGGAGCTGATGCGTAAACTCGTAGACGAAGAAGGACTCGAATGGGAGCAGGCCTGGCAGGTAACAACCCGTTGTTTCGCTTACACTAACCATACGATCATGCCGGAGGCCCTGGAATGCTGGGCGATTCCTCTTTTAGAGAAGACCCTGCCCCGACACCTGCAGATACTCTATGAGATCAATAAGCGTTTTCTCCGGGAGATTGCCGACCGGTACCCGGGTAACGTGGAAAAACTTCGGCGCATGTCACTTATTGAAGAAGGCAATCCGAAACGTGCCCGGATGGCCCATCTGTGTATTGTCGGCAGCAGTTCGGTGAACGGGGTATCGGAGCTTCATTCTGAGTTGCTTAAGACAAAGGTCTTTCCGGAATTCCACGAATTTTTCCCGGAGAAGTTCAACAATAAGACCAACGGCATAACGCAGCGGCGCTGGCTGCTTAAGGCAAATCCGCGGTTATCCCGCCTTATCTCTGAAACAATCGGGACTAAGTGGACAACGGACATGAGTCAGATGAGGCATCTTGCCAAGTTCGCTGACGACCCGACTTTTCAGGAAAAATGGCGGGAGGTCAAGGAAAAAAACAAGCGTGATCTGGCCAGATTTATTTACAATTCCACGGGCATTACCGTTGATCCGCGATCCCTGTTTGACGTGCAGATAAAGCGAATCCATGAGTACAAACGTCAGCTGCTTTTCGCGCTCTATATCATCTCCGAATACCTCAAGCTTAAAAAAAATTCGGATTACCCGATAGTGCCGCGCACATTCCTGATCGCCGGCAAGGCCGCGCCAGGATATTTCAACGCGAAACTAATTATAAAGTTCATCAACAATGTAGCTGAGGTTATCAATCGGGACAAAAACGTCCGAAATAAGCTTAAACTGGCATTCCTGGAAAACTACGGAGTTTCCCTGGCTGAACGAATATTCCCGGCCAGTGAACTTTCCGAACAGATATCTACAGCCGGCAAGGAGGCCTCTGGCACCGGATGCATGAAGTTCATGGCCAACGGGGCCTTAACCATCGGGACCCTTGACGGGGCTAACATCGAAATCGCTCGGGAAGTCGGAGAAGACCGGATGTTCATCTTTGGACTGCAGACTGAGGAAATTGAAAAGCTGTCGCGTGCCGGATATGATCCGCAACAGTATATCAACGCTTCCGCCGGTCTGAAGGAGGTAATCGCCCTGGTCCGGAACAATTTCTTTTCCACGAATGAACCGGGGATATTCGAACCGCTGCTGCACAGTCTGACTCATCGCGATGAATTCTTTGTCTGCGCGGATTTCGATGCCTACTGCCAGGCCCAGGAAAGAGTCTCTCAGGCCTATCTTGACCCCCGGGAATGGACTAAGACCTCGATTCTTAACGTCGCCGGCTCAGGAAAGTTCTCCAGTGACAGGACCATTGGTGAATACGCGCGCGAGATCTGGAAGATACCATTAAAGTAAACAGGGAGGGAGTCAAATGAAAATCAGTACGCTTATTCTGATGATTACGGGACTGGTACTCATCGGCCTTAACGGCTGCGCTCCGTTACTTATTGGTACCGGAGCGGCCGGAGGGGTAGCACTTAGCGTCGATACGATCCGGCTGGAAAGAAATATCAGCTATGAAAATGCCTGGAACGCGACGATGGAAACACTTTCGGAAATAGGCAGTATCCGTTCAGCGGAAAAACAGAGGGGAAAAATCGAGGCTCAAGTAAACGAGGCAACTATAACGGTCCTGGTTTCCAAACAACCTGGCGATACCATGGCAATGGATGTTACCGCCAGGAAGAAAGGTCTGCCTGCCCTGCAGATGGCGGAAACCGTTGCCGACCGGATAAATTCACAGATCCGAAAAAAGTAAACATACGCAATAAAAAGGCCCCGAAACACTCAGTTTCGGGGCCTTTTTCTATATTTGTTACATGTACCGAATAACACCCCCGGACGGAATCTCCTTAAACTGTGGGGCAAGCTTAGCCCGCGGACGTCCGAAACATATTCCCATGGTCTCATGCAAAGCGACCTCGTCCAAATCGACATGACGCTGTTTAATCGCTTCCGATGTCTTCATGTAACGCACTTCCTTACCCTTAATATCCACCACGGTAACTCCCGCGATACCCGCCTTCAGAAGGAGGACCGCCGCCGCGCCGGCTTCTTTACCAAAATTTACGTCATAAGCAGAGGAATTTCCGGCCCGGACAAGATGTCCGAGGTGAACCTCACGGACCTCCGGGATTTCATATAACTTCGGCACAAACATATTGGTGCGCTGCATGAATTCTTTAATCCCAGCATCGGACTTAAACCTGCGGGTCAACTCCTGACAGACATACTTACCGGCTCCCGCGAGCTTCTTGTGCCCAAAAGCATCAACTCCAGCTGACTCATCGTAAAGTTCTTCTCCGTTAGCGTTTTTAATCCCTTCGGCAACCATAATCAAATAGGTTCCCGCCCGGACATCACTTTGTTCGATCCGGCGGATAAATCTTTTCTTCGCGTGCTCGTAGACCGCGTTGAAATCGATCGGAACTTCGGGAATAAGAATGGCATCGGAATCAGCCGCGATGCCGCCGCGAAAAGCGGTGTGCCCGGCGTAACGCCCGAATACCTCGACGACGATCAGACGATTGTGGGTTCTTCCGGTAGTTTTCAGGTCTTCGCCAAAACTGGCGATCCGGTTTATAGTCGAATCCGCGCCAACAGAATATGTCTGCAGATCCATGTCCATCGTTTTCGGCGCGTGCACGCATTTGATGCCGTTCTCAAGCAGATCAACGACTACACTGCCGGTGTCGTCTCCGCCGCTGATAACCAGTCCGTCGATCTCAAACTTGGCCAGACCTTCCTTGATCCTCTCGTACTTTTTCGGATCATCAATTCTCTTGATCTTGACCCGGGAATGACCGGCCTCAGACCCGGCCGGATTGGCCTGAACCTGATCCACCCGTTCCGGAGCAAGCTCTACCAGAGAGTCGAAATCCTTCAGATTATATAATCCAGCGTACCCATTCGGAATCACGTAACATTTCATTCCATTTCGATGGGCCATTTGAGCGGTTCCCTTAACAACCGCGTTAAGACCGCCACAGTCACCGCCGCTGGTGATTACACCGATATTTTTCACCTAAATCCTCCTTTTGTTACTTGGAATCCACTAATTTATTAAGATTAAATAATAACAGAAGAGTGGCATTATTTCAAGTGATTCGACTCACTTTGTTGGCTCAGCATAAATAAAGGACAGAGAGAAAAGATAAAAATTTGATTATAGGATTAAGATTGATTAATCTGATTATTCCG
>JAGYOO010000064.1 GCA_018399295.1 Candidatus Omnitrophota bacterium
GCTCAAGGTGTGACTCTGCCCATTTCGCCGCATCGGCGTAACTGTCTGTCGCTCGGAGAAGGCATTTGATACCCGCGTATCCGGGGTAATCAGTGCTAATCCGAAAATCTACATGGGGCAGGAAAATAAACGTCAGCCGTTGGCTCTGGCTGGGATTGTCAAGTGCCGGGTCAGCGCGGAAAACGGACCGATCAAGCGGGGAGATGCCTTGGTAACTTCGTCTCTTCCCGGACACGCGATGCGGGCTGATCCGGGGCAGATAAAACCGGGAATGAACGTGGGCCGCGCACTGGAACCGCTGCCTGAAAATACCGGGCAAATATATATCTTGGTAAATCGTTAAAAAATCGGTATAATTAATATACTTTTCTATTGTAAAAGCGTTTGGCGTATAGCGATTTTTTCGCTAAACACTGATCGCTTTTTTATTGTTGTTTTTTTAATTGGAGTTCTTTTAAAGGAGCCGAAGATGCTTAAAAGCGACAAAGTAAAAAAAGGATTAGAACGCGCGCCGCATCGCGCGCTGCTTTACGGGACTGGACTGTCTCCAAAAGACATGAAAAAACCATTTATCGCCGTTGCCACCGCGTTCAATGATTTTATCCCCGGCCATGTGGGCATGCGGGACTTGGAGCGGTTTATTGAGCGCGGAATCGCGTCCGCCGGCGGGACTGCCTTTTTCTTTGGCATTCCCGGCATCTGTGACGGTATTGCCATGGGACACGCAGGGATGCATTATCCTCTTGCCTCGCGTGAGCTTATCGCCGATTCAGTCGAATCTGTTGTCCAGGCCCATGCCGTGGACGGACTGGTCTGCCTGACTAATTGCGATAAAATCACTCCCGGAATGCTGATGGCCTGCTGCCGGCTGAATATCCCGGCGATCGTAGTTACTGCCGGCCCGATGCTCTCCGGCCGATATGATTCCCGCCGACTGTCCTTTGTCCGGGATACGTTCGAGGCCCTGGCTAAGGCAAAAAACGGCGAGATCACGCGCAAACAGCTGGGATGTCTGGAAATGGAGGCCTGTCCGGGGCAGGGATCCTGTCAGGGACTGTATACGGCCAATACCATGGCTTGCCTTACCGAGACCATGGGTATGTCCTTGCCGGGCTGCGGTACCGCCTTAGCCGGAATGGCCAAGAAAAAGCGGATCGCCCAGGACAGCGGAGAACGGATAGTGGAACTTGTCCGGCAGAATATTACCGCCCGGGATATCGTAAACCTAAAGTCACTGGAAAATGCCTGCCGGATGGATATGGCCCTGGGCGGGTCGACGAACACCGTACTTCATCTTCTCTCTATAGCCCGGGAAGCGGGGATTGATTTTCCATTGAAAAAGTTCGACGAGCTCAGTCAGAGTACGCCGCATATAACCGATCTGCGGCCGGGCGGAGAATATTTTATGGAAGACCTGGAATATGCTGGCGGTATTCCGGCGGTTCTCAGCCGCCTGCGTCCTCTGTTAAAAGACAATCTTACTGTTTCCGGAATGAAGATAAAAGATATCGCGGCCCAGGCTGAGGTGTTCAGCGCGGAAGTTATTCGACCGCTGGATAAGGCCTATCATAAGCAGGGAGGGATTGCGGTACTGTTTGGCAATCTCGCGCCCGATGGGGCGGTAGTCAAGCAGTCCGCGGTAACGCCGAACATGATGAACTTCCGTGGCCAGGCCCGCTGTTATAACAGCGAAGAGGCGGTGATGAAGGATATCCTTGGAGGCAAGGTAAAAAAAGGAACCGTGCTGGTGGTCCGGTACGAAGGCCCGCGCGGTGGACCGGGGATGCGAGAGATGCTCGCGCCGACCGCGGCAATCGTCGGCATGGGTCTGTCCGAACACGTGGCGCTGATAACCGATGGCCGGTTTTCCGGCGGAACCCGGGGCCCCTGTATCGGCCATGTCTCTCCTGAAGCCGCCTCGGACGGTCCGATCGCGGCGGTAAAAGACGGGGATTATATCAGCATTGATATAACAAAACGGCGTCTGGAACTGGAAATAGACGCGAAAGAAATGGATAAACGTCTACGCGGGAAAAAGCACCCTGCCCCGAAGATCAATACCGGCTGGCTTGCCCGATATGCTAAAATGGTGACCTCGGCCAGCACCGGAGCAGTGCTTACAACTGATTTCTAATGGAGCGGAAAATGAAAATGAATGGAGCGCAAATACTCGTAGAATCTCTGAAAAAAGAAGGGGTGGACGCAATGTTCGGCTACCCCGGCGGATCAGTGCTGCCGCTGACCGACGGGTTGTTTGCGTGTCCGGATATTAACTTCGTGCTTGTCCGGCATGAGCAGGGAGCCGCGCACGCGGCTGACGGCTACGCCCGGGCTACGGGTAAGGTGGGAGTCTGCATGGCGACCTCCGGCCCGGGAGCTACGAATCTGGTAACCGGTCTGGCTACAGCCCAGATGGATTCCGTGCCCATGGTCGCGATTACCGGACAGGTAAAAACCTTTCTTATCGGCAACGATGCTTTTCAGGAGGCCGACATGACCGGGATAACCCGGCCGGTCACCAAGCACAACTATCTGGTAAAGGACGTAAACGAACTTGCCTGTGTGGTCAAGGAGGCCTTTCATATCGCCCGTACCGGACGGCCGGGGCCGGTGCTTATCGATCTGCCGGTTGACGTGCAAACCGCGGAGACCGTGTTCAGTTATCCGGAAAAGATTTGCATGCGTTCTTACAATCCTACGGTCTGCGGACATCCGGGGCAGATTAAGAAAGCCGCCCGGCTGATCAATTCCTGCAAAAAGCCGGTTATCTACGCCGGCGGCGGAGTAGTCGTCTCCGCCTGCCACGAAGAGCTGCTTTCGCTGGCGGAAAAGATCCAGGCGCCGGTAACTACTACTCTTCTGGGGCTGGGGGCCTTTCCGGAAAACCACAAGCTTTCTTTGGGAATGTTGGGCATGCACGGCACGGCTTACGCGAATCACGCGGTTATGGAGAGCGATCTTATCATTGCCGTGGGCGCGCGTTTCGATGACCGGGTAACCGGTAAGATCGATGAATTTGCTCCGCACGCCAAAGTCGTGCATATCGACATCGACCCTACGGCCATCAGCAAAAGCATCCGGGTTCACGTTCCGATTGTCGGAGATGCCGGCAATATCCTGCGCGAGCTTAACAGTATCGTGAAGTCGCCGGACACTGCCGAATGGCTGGGCCAGGTCAGGCTTTGGAAAAAAGAGTATCCTTTGCGCTATAAGACGTCCAAAGATAAGATCAGCCCACAGTATGTGGTTGAGCAGATCCGTAAACTTACTGGAGGCGACGCGATTATATGCACCGAGGTGGGGCAGAACCAGATGTGGGCGGCCCAATACTATACGTTTCTGCGTCCCCGCACGTTTATATCTTCCGGCGGACTGGGCACCATGGGCTTTGGACTGCCGGCCGCGATCGGCGCCAAAGTCGGAGTTCCGGATAAGGCGGTTTTCAATATTGCCGGAGACGGTTCGATCCAGATGAATATTCAGGAACTGGCGACTGCGGTAGCCGGAAACATTAACGTAAAGATAGCGATCCTGAATAACGGCTATCTGGGCATGGTCCGGCAGTGGCAGGAATTATTTTACGAACGCCGCTACGCTTTCACTAAACTGTACGCTCCGGATTTCGTGAAGTTAGCGGAAAGCTACGGAGCGGTCGGTATTCGTGTCACCCGGAAGGATGAGGTGATCCCGGCCCTGGAAAAGGCACTCAGTACGCCGAAGGTGGTAATGCTGGATTTTGTGGTTGAAGACGAAGAAAACGTATTCCCCATGGTCCCGGCCGGCTCGGCCATCAACCGGATGATCGGGGGAATGGCGTGATTTAGCTGATTAGCTTATTAGCTCATGAGCTCATAAGCAAAAGCATAAGCAAAAGCAGAAGTTAGGAACATTATTTTAAACCATGAGCTCATGAGCTGTGAGCTTATGAGCTAAAAAGGGAGCAGAGAGTGAAACATACGATTTCGGTTTTAGTGGAAAACAAGCCCGGAGTCCTGGCCCGGATCTCGGGTCTGTTCAGCGCCCGGGGGTTTAATATCGAATCTCTGGCAGTTGGAGAGACGCATGATCCGAGTATTTCCCGTCTGACCATGGTGGTCAATGCCGCGGAAGAGCGGATTCTGGAACAGATAAAGAAACAGCTGCATAAGCTGATTGACGTTATTACGGTATGGGATCTGACGAATATCGATTTTTTTGAGCGCGAACTGGTGTTGTTGAAGGTTGATCTGAATATCCTGGAAACGGGCAGGTTTGACAGTGTTGTAAACGATTTTAAGTTGAATGTGCTGTCCCGGGATGACCGGGAGGCGGTGATCGAGTTTGCCGGAGATCAGGATCGGATCCATGAACTTTCCGTAATTCTTGATGCCGGAGTTAAAGAACTTGTCCGCACTGGACGGATTGCCATATCCCGGTAAAAACAGTTATTCTGAAAAAGATTCTCCGCATCAGGCGGGAACAACCGTTAACATGATTTAAATTAAGGCAAAAAAAGGAGGAATAGGATGGTTAAAATTTATTATGAACAGGATACGGACCTTTCGCTGCTTAAAGACAAGGTTGTGGGGATCATCGGTTACGGCAGTCAGGGGCATGCCCAGGCCCAAAACCTGCGTGATTCCGGTGTTTCCGTGATCGTGGCTGAGATGCCGGGTACGGCAAACTTTGAGCTCGCGAAGTCTCAGGGGTTTGAACCGCTCAGCGCCGGAGAACTGGCCCGAAAGGCGGATATTATCCAAATCCTGGTCCCGGACGAGTTTCAGGCTGAATTGTACGAAAAAGAGGTAAAACCGGCGCTGGGGCCGGGCAAGGCAATGATGTTTTCGCATGGATTCAATATTCACTTTAAGCAGATAGTGCCGCCGGAAACCGTGGACGTGTTCATGATCGCGCCGAAAGGGCCCGGACATCTTGTGCGCAGTGAATACGAAAAAGGAGCCGGAGTCCCCTGTCTGGTGGCGGTATATCAGAATGCCAGCGGTAAGGCTCTGGAGCTGGCCCTGGCCTATGGTAATGCGGTCGGCGGCGCCCGGGCGGGAATAATCGAGACGACTTTTGAAGAAGAGACCGAGACTGATCTGTTTGGTGAACAGGTGGTGCTTTGCGGCGGGATCAGTGAGTTGGTCAAGAAGGGCTTTGAGACTCTGGTCGAGGCTGGGTACCAGCCGGAGATTGCTTATTTTGAATGTCTTCATGAGCTTAAACTTATCGTAGACCTGTTCTATCAGGGTGGTATCAGCTACATGCGTTATTCGGTTTCCAATACCGCCGAATACGGCGACCTTACCCGCGGAAAACGGATCGTCACCGATCAGACCAGAGAAGAGATGCGCAAGATCCTCGCCGAGATCCGGGACGGAAGCTTTGCCCGCGAGTTTATCGAGGAGTGCAAACAGGGAAAACCGAATTTCAAGCGGATGGAAGAGGAAGGGAAAAACCACCCGATCGAAGTCGTTGGCCGCAAACTGCGGAAGATGATGAAATGGATAAATTCTAAAGAGGTATAACCCAGGGGAAAGATATGGCCGGAAAGATCGTAATATTCGATACTACCTTAAGAGATGGAGAGCAGGCCCCGGGGGCCAGTTTGAGCGAACAGGAAAAACTGGAGATTGCCGGACAGCTTGTGCGGCTGGGAGTGGATGTTATTGAGGCCGGGTTCCCGATCTCTTCTCCCGGTGATTTTAATTCAGTCCAGCGGATCGCCCGGAAGGTAAAGGGAGCGACTATCTGCGGGCTGGCCCGTTCTCTGACCAAGGATATCGATGCCGCGGCCGCGGCCCTCAAGCCGGCCGCGCGGCAACGGATTCACGTCTTTTTGGCGACGTCGAAGGTCCATATGCAGTTTAAGCTGAAAAAGGCGGAAAGCGAGATACTGAAGATTGCCCGGGAGGCAGTTGTCTATGCCCGGAATTTTACGGACGATATCCAGTTTTCGCCGGAGGATGCCTCGCGCACCGAGCCGGAGTTTTTGTTCCGGGTCCTGGAAACCGTAATCCGCGCCGGCGCGACTACGGTTAATATCCCCGATACCGTGGGATATGCCCAGCCGGATGAGTTCGGAGCTCTGATAAAGGCGATTACCGAAAACGTGCCGAATATAAATAAGGCTGTTATCGCGGTCCACTGTCATAATGATCTGGGACTGGCGGTGGCTAATTCTCTGGCCGCGATTAAAAACGGAGCGCGTCAGGTGGAGTGCACGATAAACGGTATCGGCGAGCGGGCCGGGAACGCCGCCATGGAGGAGATCGTTCTGAGCCTGCTGACCCGGAAAGACTCTTTTCCGCGGATCACCACCGGGATCAAAACCAAAGAGATCTACAAGACCAGCCGGCTGGTAAGCAAACTGACCGGATTCGTAGTGGCGCCGAACAAATCGGTGGTGGGGGCGAACGCGTTTCGTCACGAATCGGGTATTCATCAGGACGGGGTGCTGAAAAAGCGCCAGACCTATGAGATCATCCGGCCGGAAGACGTCGGGGTCCAGGCCGAGGGAATGGTGTTGGGAAAACATTCCGGCCGGCACGCCCTGACCGAACGTCTGAAGCGGCTTGGGTTTCAGCTTAGTTCCGCTCAGATGGATAAGGCCTTTAAACGGTTTAAGGAACTCGCGGATAAGAAAAAAGAGGTGTTCGAAGAGGACCTGATGGCCATTGTCGAGGAACAGATAAAGGGGCTGCCGCAGATTTGGAGTCTGGACGGATTTGAGTTTTGCGGCGGCAGCAGCGTTGTGCCCAGCGCCACGGTATCCCTGAAGAAGAAAAATCGCGCTTATCGCGCCACATCTTTCGGTGACGGCCCGGTAGACGCCTGTTACAAGGCCATTGAAAAAGTAACCAAATTAAAAGCCAGTCTTTCTGACTACACGATCCAGGCAATTACCTCCGGCAAAGACGCTCTGGGAGAAGTGGGTTTAAAATTAATGATCAAAAAGCAGGAGATCAGCGGCCGGGCTGCGAGCACGGATATTATTGAGGCTTCGGTCAAGGCCTATCTGAACGCGGTCAACCGGTATCTTCTTCAAACGGAAAACCGTAAACAGGTAAGTTTGTAGATGAAGGATATAAAGCGTTACGGTCTTATCGGCTATCCCGTAAAGCACAGTTTTTCCGCCTCCATGCATAATGCCGCCTTCCAGGCCCTCGGGCTGTCTGCCGGTTATGAACTGCTGGAGATCGCTCCCCCGGACCTGCCTGATTTTCTCTCCGGTCTTCCCGTGTCCGGGATCAAGGGGTTTAACGTGACCATCCCGCATAAAGAGACAATTTACTCTCTTGCCAAATGGAATTCTCTCGATGAGGGGGCAAGGGGGATCAAGGCGGTCAATACCGTTCGGGTCGGGCCACACGGCGAGCTGGACGGATATAATACCGATTGGGCCGGTTTCAGCCGTCATCTGACGGAACTGGGAATTAAGGTCCGGCGCGCGGCCCTTATCGGCAGCGGTGGCGCCGCCCGCGCCATTGCCTATGCCCTGGCCCGGCAAAACGCGACAAATATCGCGATATTCGATAT
>JAGYOO010000065.1 GCA_018399295.1 Candidatus Omnitrophota bacterium
AGGCGAGCGGCCTCCAAGGGAGTTCGGAACGAACGACCGGCCTCCGAGCTCCAGCGAGCGAAGCGAGCGTCCTAAGCGAAGCGCCTTATCCATTTATCAAGCTGATAGCTTTCCGGTTATTACTGGTATCGAGAACCAGCATTCCGGGTGAAGTTGGGTTGTTGGTGGCGGTACCGTAAATGTTTGTAATGTCGACATCAGCTGCCTTCAGCTTCTTTGCCGCGTCTTTAAGCATACCGATTTTATCAAGCATCTCCACTATGACTACTTCCTGTTCCTGCGGCTGCATTTCCCGGGCCCGGAGGATTTCCATGGCCTTTTTGTTATCTGAGGTAATAAACACAAAATGCGCTTTATCCGCGTCAACATAAGCTGAAACAGCCCGGATATTGATTCCCTTGTCAGCCAGCCACTGGCTTATTTCTGATAAAGTGCCGATTCTGTTTTCCGCGACAATGTGCAGCTCTTTTCCCGCTCTGGCTTTTGACACGGTTGCCTCCTTTTGTTTATTCATAACATTAGCCGTATAAGTTGTCCTGATTATAATACCGGCAATGCGGCTGTTTCAAGAATGTTTGATTTGTCGATACTCAAAAACGGAAAAACATCTTAAACAGTTTTAGCCGGCTTTCCAGATTTTTCCGGGTAAGCGCTGCCGTGCGGGAAGCGCCGAATCCCTCAACATTGAAACTCGACATTATTGTCCCGTAAGCGATCGCCCGCCGGATAATCTGTTCATTGATCTTTCTTGCCCGGGAGATATAACCCATTACAGCACCAGCGAACGTGTCACCGGCTCCGGTGGGGTCCTTCACTGTCTCCAAAGGGTATGCCGGAAGGGCTGAGATCATGTCTTTGGAAAAAAACAGACCTCCGTGTTCTCCCTTTTTAATAATGATCAGCTTTGGTCCCATTGCCCGTAAGGCCCTGGCTGCCTTAAGCAAATTCCGTTCCTCTGTGAGGTCTCTGGCTTCGGCATCATTTACGATGAGGATATTAGCTTTTCTCAAGACTTTTCTCAGAGATTTCCGCTTTGTATTGATCCAGAGATTCATGGTGTCCATTCCCACCAGTTCCGGATTGTTCAGAGAGTCGAGGAATTGAAGCTGGGCATCAGGATCATAATTAGCGAGAAAAACATTTTTCTGATTTTTTAGCGTGGGGTGAACTCGGGGGATGCAGTCCAGTATTACGCCAAGTTGAGTTGTCAGGGTGCAGGCGGTATTAAGGTCATGCTCATGATACTCCCCTTCCCAACGAAAAGTACAGCCAGCCTTTTTCTCGAGCGAGGTTAGAGATATTCCTTTTTTCTGAAGGAAGCGAAGATGCTTTTCCGGAAAATCCTGCCCTACCACCGCGGCCAGGTATACCTGAGTGAACATGTTGGCGGAGATCGCGAAGTGGGTGGCAGAACCGCCCATAAGGTCTTCCTTCCGGCCATGCGGGGTCTTTACCGTATCCAGCGCGACCGTTCCCATTACTAAGATACTCATTTAGCCTCCTGTTCTAAAATCAGTTAAAAATAACTGGTTAACAAGAAAAAAGCCTGTCTATTCTTCCGACAGCTTGCGCCTTCTGGAAAAATATTTTCGAGCTTCCTCCACCACTAAAATCGAAGCTCCGACAAGCAGGATAAGAGCCCAGTCGGATATTGATAGCGAAACGGTTCTGAAGGCCTGCCGGCCGATTGGAGTGTGAATCACCAGCAGCTGCAGGCTGATGGCAATGGCCAGCCCGGTTACCAGCCAGCGGTTGGAGAAAATCCCCAGCGAAAAAAGCGACTTTGTGTCCGAACGGGCGTTGAGGGCCTGAAACCACTGGAATACCGCCAGTACGGTAAAAGCAACTGTCTGGGCCTCCGGTATGGACGCGGTTCTCAGTTTATAGTAAAAAAGTCCGATAGTACCGCCGGCCATTATCATAGACAGAAATAATATTCTTTGGATCATGGCCGAGGTGAATATCCCTGATTCCGGGCGTCGCGGTGGATGGGATAGTACCCGGCCATGTCCGGCCTCCACACCCAGCGGTACGGTGCAGGCTCCATCGGTTACAAGATTTATCCAGAGGATCATCACCGCGGTCAGCGGCAGTGGCAGGCCGATAAGCAGCGCGGCCGCGAGCGTGATAATCTCGCCGGAATTAGTAGTTATAAGAAAAAATATTGTTCTGCGGATATTAGCGAAGATAATCCGGCCTTCTTCTACAGCCTTGACGATTGTCGCGAAATCATCATCAGTGAGCACCATATCCGCGGCCTCTTTGGCTACCTCGGTTCCGGCCCGGCCCATGGCCACGCCGATATCCGCGCCCCGCAGGGCCGGTGCGTCATTGACTCCATCTCCGGTCATGGCTACGATCTCCCCTCGAAGTTTTAAGGCCTGTAAGATTTTAGTCTTATGCTGGGGAGAGACCCGGGCGAATACTGCGTCTGTCAAGGCCCTTTCAGCGACCTCTTGTTCACTCATCAGATCCAGCTTGGCTCCGGTCACGGGTTTAGAACCGCCCTGGATGATTCCGACCTTTCGGGCGATTGCCTCAGCTGTTTCCGCGTGGTCTCCGGTTATCATGACCACGTGGATTCCCGCGCTATGGCAATTCTTTACCGCGGTTATGGCCTCCGGCCGCGCCGGATCAAGCATTCCCCAGATTCCGGCCAGAGTTAATCCCTGTTCCACCTCAGAACGTTCCAGCCGGGGTTGCGTCACATTCTCCCGAAAGGCGCCCATTAACGCTCGCAGTCCCTGCCGGGCCAGATCGCTGTTCGACTGTTCGACCTTGTTCCGCAACTCTTTTGTAAACGGCATTCTCTGATCGTTGATCATGATATGCGAACAGAAGTCCGCCACTCTATCCGGAGCGCCTTTCACGAAAAGTATAGAGCCGCTATCCGGCGATTTTGCCAATACAGCCATATATTTCTGTTTACTGGAAAAAGGAAACTCCTGCAGGCGGTTATACTGTTTGCGTAACTGATCCGGGTCCATGCCGGCTTTTTTCGCGGTAGTCAGCAAGGCTCCTTCTGTCGGATTGCCGCGAACCGACCAGATATTATTTTCCTCGGATAAGTGGGCATTGTTGCAGACCGCTCCGATTTTTAGCACCCGCGCCAGTTCATCTGATATCTTTAGATCCTCGATTTTCCCTTCAGGTTTATAGCCGACGCCGGATACTTCGTAAAGTCTGTCCGCGGTCCAGATCCG
The DNA here is from genome assembly GCA_018399295.1 of Candidatus Omnitrophota bacterium. Classification (GTDB taxonomy): domain Bacteria; phylum Omnitrophota; class Gorgyraeia; order B26-G9; family B26-G9; genus M55B170. The sequence goes on from JAGYOO010000065.1 coordinate 3,204, forward strand.
GGTTACGGTCATTTCATTTTTTGTTATAGTTCCGGTCTTATCCGTACAGATGACTGTGGTCGACCCCAGGGTCTCGACAGCCGGCAGGCTTCGAATAAGGGCATTGTGCCGGGCCATTCTCTTCATGCCCAGGGCCAGAGTAATGCTGATCACCGCGGGCAGGCCCTCGGGGATCGCGGAAACCGCCACGGCAATGGCGAACAAAAGCATTTGGAACAGGCCGAATCCCCGGGCCAGCCCCAGGCCGAATAACAGCAGGGCTAACACAACGCCGGCAGCTCCGAGTTTTGCGCTCATATCCCCCATCCTGCGCTGCAGCGGGGTCATCTGCCGGTCTTTACTCCGGAGTTTCTCGGCGATCTTTCCCAGTTCAGTGTCCATTCCGGTTCCAGTAATCACAGCGCTGCCCCGGCCGCCGGTTACCACGGTTGTCGACCAGACCATATTGTCCCGGTCAGCCAGAGGCGTGTCTTCCGGTAATATCTCCATTGATTTGTTTGCGGGGTTTGATTCACCGGTAAGCGCCGACTCATCAATCGCCAGATCGATACTTTCGATCATCCTGCCGTCGGCTGCGACCCGGTCCCCTGTCTCGAGAATAAGCAGGTCGCCCGGCACGACCTTGGTTGAAGGAATGACCTCTACCTTGCCGTTCCGGCGGACCTTTGCCTTGGGAGAGGTCATCTTCTGAAGCGCGTCCAGGGTTTTTTCCGCCCGGTATTCCTGAATAAACCCGAGCAGCGTGTTGATAACTACGACAAGAAGGATGATCCCGGCATCAATCCAGTGCCGGACCAGGAGAGAGATCACTGTTGCCGCGAACAGCAGATAGATCAGTGGATTGCGGATCTGGTTCAGCAGGATAAACAGCGGATTGATCTCCTCCTTTTTTTCCAGTTCGTTCGGCCCGTGCTCTTTTAGCCTGCGCGCGGCATCGTCGCCGGACAGCCCCTGTTCTGTTCCACCCAGTTTCTCCAGCACCTCTTGTTTTGTCGCGCTGTGCCAGAAGGTTTTCATGATTACCACCTTACTCCCATACCCGCGGTTACTGATACCTGTTTAGAGTCTTTAAGCAGCTTTAGGAACGCGTCTGCCCCCAGGAAGTTACGGGTAATATTCAGCAGCACTCCGGGTTTTTTTCCGTTGCAACCGCATTTTAATTCCAGCTGGACCTTGTTTTTTCCGAGAACCAGGGTACTAGCGATTCCGAATTTTAAGGCTTGGCTTTCTGTTCCGTTGTTATCAAGAATAAGCTCAAGACGCCCGGATTTTATTCGCCAGGAACCGGTGAATGTTAGAATACGGCGCACAGGATCTTTTCTTCCCTTTATCCCGATCCCCAGACTGTACCGGACCCCGTTTTGAGTGAACCTTTCCCAGTCAGTTTTGAAATTAAAAACTGAACCAGAGGTCCGGTCGATTACATGGCTGAGTCTTGACCCTGCTCCTGTCTCCCATTTCCCATTGAGTCGGATCTTGTTTTTGCCGTTATCAGTATTAATCGAAATCTTTCCATTCGGACCCGAGGCCCAGGAGCAGTTGAAGGTAAGCTGGTTCGCCGGACCGGAATTTTTCTTAACCAGGAAAAGAATCCGATTTTCCGGGTCTGCCTGCCACTGTCCGTTAAGTTTTAATGTATAAAAAGAAGTTGTTTTGGTTTTGGATTTAGTGATCAGGCTGAAGGTCAGGGAATTTTTGCCTGCGTCTTTAAGTGCGGCGGCAAAGGTAAGCTTATCTCCGAAAGTCTGCCGGCCCCACTTATCCAGAAGAAATTCCAAACGGTTTTCCGGAGAAAGGCCCCAGGTGCCTTTTAACTTTATCTGATGTGGATAATCTCCGGTGCCGGATAATGGCGATTTTACATGATAAGTGAGAGAATTACCGTTTTGAACGCGGAAACGTCCTTCCAATACTCTTCTGACTCCAAACTTACCTTTCTCTCCGGTCTTTGTCAGGATCAGGCAGTTATGAGGATCAAGTTCGTATCTTACCTTATTCATAAAACGACTCCTCGCCTTACTTAAGCCCAAGTCCGCTTTGCCGGTTTCTTCCGATTGTTTAACTGAATTCTACTATCTCAGAGGGCTTTTTGCAATTTAAAATGAAACTTTTGAAAAAGGAAAAAAGGAAATGCATTACTAAGGGCGCTCCGCCCCTTAACCCCGGATTACTTAAATAAATGACCGCCAAAGGCGTCCAGCAGGTAAATTTACCCGAATGGTAAATTTTACCCTGGGAAAAGTAACCAAAGGCAGGGATGGCGAAATGGGCGCCTAAATTGGATTTCGTAATCTACCGTGCGCCTTAGGGAGCGCAGGAGTATGCTTACGTTTCTGTTTTTTCGTGAAGTGCTCACCTGAATCCCCTTTTAGGGGCTGGGGGTCTTACAGGAAATAACTGAAACGTTCGCTCCGAGCATCCCGTGCGCTGTTTTCTTTGCTGACTTTCTTTACGTTAAAGAAAGTCAGGCTGGGGGTGTCAGGACATCCCAGGGGGCAGGCATAGCCCCCTAACGTCTTACCTGAAAATTCTAATGTCTTTCAAAAGAAAAAAAGGGAAAGCCTGGGGCTTTCCCTTTGTATTTGGTGCCGAAGGTGGGACTTGAACCCACACGTCCTTGCGGACACATGGCCCTGAACCATGCGCGTCTGCCAATTCCACCACTTCGGCGTAGAACAAAAATTGTACTATCTTATTTTAAAAAAATCAAACAAAAATTTCAACTCCCGGCGGTTCTTGATAATTAACGGCCCAGGTTGTATAATAATCTTTCCATTGATGAAAACTTTTAACTGGTTTTAAGAAGAGGAAATATGCTGGAAGAATTGAAGCAGAAGCTGGGTAGGCAGGAAGAAAGATTCGAGCAACTACGGGGGTATCTTTGACCTGCCGGACATACTTTTCCGCATAAAAGATCTTGAAAACGAAATGTCCCGTCCCGGGTTCTGGGACTTTCCTGAAGAGGCAAACAAGACCATCCAAAAGCTGAAGTCACTCAAGGGCCGGAGCGAACCGTTTCTTAAAATTGAAGGGGACCTTAAGGCGGTATCCGAACTTCTGGAACTGGCCGAGCCCGATGATTCGGATATCCTGAATCAGCTTGATTCCGAACTGAACGACCTTGAACGCCGGATCGAGAAGCTGGAGATAAAGCTGCTGCTTTCGGGTCCGCATGACGCGGCTAACGCCTTTCTCAGTATTCATGCCGGTGCCGGTGGGACAGAGTCCTGTGACTGGTCGGGAATGCTGTACAGGATGTATGAGCGCTGGGCCCAGACTAACGGATATCAGGTGGAACCGGTTGATTTTCTGGCCGGGGAAGATGCTGGGGTTAAAAGCGTTACCATCCATATCAAAGGAGAATTAGCTTACGGCTGGCTGAAGGGGGAGAACGGCGTTCACCGGCTGGTCCGGATATCGCCGTTTGATTCCAATAAGCGCCGGCATACCTCGTTCGCTTCCGTGGAGGTAATACCGGATATCGAGCAGGATATTGATATTGAGATAAAGGATGATGACCTCCGGGTCGATGTCTATCGCTCCAGTGGTCCGGGCGGGCAGGGAGTCAATACCACCGATTCCGCCGTGCGGATCACCCATCTGCCCACGAATATCGTGGTCCAGTGCCAGAACGAGCGTTCTCAGATTAAAAACCGGGCCATGGCCATGAAGATGCTCAAGGCCAAGCTTTATGAGCTGGAACTCGAACAGCGTCAGGCCGAGGCGGATAAGCATAATCAGCAGAAGCGGAAGATCGAGTGGGGCAGCCAGATCCGGTCTTACGTGATGCATCCCTATACTCTGGTTAAAGACCATCGTGACGGGGTGGAGACTGGCAATGTCCAGGCGGTGATGAACGGTGAACTGGACGAGTTTCTGGAAGGTTTTCTGCGTTGGCAGGTGCGCCAGGATGCCGAGGTCAAATGAGCAGCGATCTTTTTGCCGAAAAACAGGTGTTTAAGGTCTCGGAACTGACGCGGGATATCCGGGGGCTTCTGGAGGATACCTTTTCCGGGGTATGGGTCGAGGGAGAGATATCCTCGCTCAGTATGCCGCAATCCGGGCATATCTACTTTATTTTAAAAGACGACAAGGCTCAGCTTCGCTGCGCTTTTTTTCGGCGGAATAATACCGCTTTGAAATGCCGGCTTGA
>JAGYOO010000066.1 GCA_018399295.1 Candidatus Omnitrophota bacterium
ATTTTATGCCGCAGCCTTGAAACAGGCCGGAATAAGTCTCGATCTTTGGCAGAGTCACTTTGGGTCGCGGGATCTCCCGGGTGAGCAGCCGCCAGGACTTTGTCGCGTAGCCTACCCTCTCCGGTATCCCGGCCAGGAATGCCAGCCAGGCCCGCTTGCGGGATGGGTGCAGGATATAGGCGATGTCGAACCTCTCCTGACGCAGCTTTCGTATAAATCTCAGCCTGCCCAGGGGGGAGCAATGTTCTCCGGATTCATCATACACGATAATCTCGTCCAGCCGCGGGTTGTGCCGCAGGATCTCCCGGCAGCGCTCCGGCACCAGGCAGGCGATATGTGCGTCCGGGAACGCTCCGCGCAAGGCCCGCAACGCGGGAGTAGAAAACAGAACATCTCCCAGCCAGTTAACGTTTATGACGAGTATTTTTCGCGGCATGATCAGTTCCGATTGCGAAAGAAATTATAATAACCTGAGACCCTGAACCAGAAGTCAACCAGGCTGTCCGAGGATCGGGAAATCCGAATCCGCTGAACGGCATAAAGATCATTGAGTTCGGACTTTTCCACGTCCTGAGTGGCACAGGCTGCCTCAAATCTCGCGCTCCGGATAAGTTTTTTTTCCTGTTTACTATAAGTGCCGGAATAACAGAAAAACTTTACCTTTTTATTCAGAATCTCTTCCAGTCTGGCGTGGGCATTAAGCAAATTCTGCCGCATGGTCTCCCAGTCAGATTCAGCCAGGAGCGGTATTCCCAGTCCATGGCTGCCGATTTCAACCAGATCATCCTTGTCCATCTCTCGCAGCTGTTCCTCGCTCAGCATCCCTTCCGTCCCCACCAGGGCCTCGGCCATGAAGATCGCTGTCGGTACCTTATTCTTCTTCAGGATCGGATAGGCATAGGTGTAGTTATCCGCGTAGCCGTAATCAAACGTAACCACCACCGATCCCCAGGGTGGCCGTCTCCCCTTTTTCCGGTACTCAATATAATCGGAAAACCGGAGAGGTTTATATCCGGACTTAGCGAGAAATTTCATTTGCCGGTCAAAACTGCTCGGGCTTACACAGAGTTTATTTTCACAGCTGTCCAGGCCAATGCTGTGATACATCAGGATTGGGGTCTGATAAGCGGCCAGCAGGTAAAACAGGCCCAAGAGTACCAGCAGCGCGGCCGCGGGCACAAGTATCTTATTTTTCATTTCTGATCACCTCTTGATAAACCTTCTCCATCTCCTCGACCATCCGGGACATGTCGAATTTTTCTTCCACTGTCAGTCTGCCCTCATGCCCCAGAGTGACGGCGAGCCGGCTGTTATCCATCAGTTTGAGGATGGCGCCGGAAAGGGCGTCAACATCTCCGGGCGGCACCAGAAGTCCGGTCTGATTATTTTTAACGATAGAAGGTATCCCCCCGACTCGTGAAGCCACTACCGGAATGCCGCAGGCCTGAGCTTCAAGTATCGACAGCCCCAACCCTTCGTCCAGGCTGGGCAGCACGAAGATGTCGATCTCGCGCAAGACCTCGGAGGTATTCGCGACCGATGGCAGAAACAGGACCCTGTCCATTATCTTCAGCTCCTCGGCGATCGCGATCAGGCTGTACTTTATCTTTCCCTCGCCGAAGATCAGCAGGCAGGCGTCCGGATATTCTTCAACCACCTTTTTCATCGCCTTAATAAGAACCGCGTGGCCTTTAACCGGCGACAGGCGGGCGACGATGCCGACCTTACGCAGCGGCCGCTCCGTGTCCAGACGGATCGGATCGACCCGAAAGTTGGCCACGTCAATGCTGTTGGGAACCAGTCTTATCCGATTCTCCGGCACAAAGAAGTCGATCATCAGATGCTTTTTGACCGCGTCGCTTATCGCTATCGTCAGGTCACCCCACATCGGCAGCAGCTGCCGGCCGATATTGCGCCGGTAGAATCCATGACAGGTGGTCACGTAAGGTATCTTGGTCGTTCTCTTCAGATAGCCCGCCACCACACTGGTAACCCGGGTATGGCTGTGGATAATATCCACCCTATGCTTCAGGAGCAGACGCTTCAGGACAAGTGAACTCACGACCACCTTCGGGCTGAGTTCGGATTTGGTTTTGATCGGAATAGTGAGGTGATGGATTCCGGGAATCTTCCGAAGCGCGTTTTCCACCTGTCCGCCGGAACTGGCGACCACGATCTCGTGCCCGCGTTCAGAAAGAGACTTGGCCAGAGAATAAACATACGTGGTTATTCCCCCGTAATTAAAATGCGTCGCGAGATAAAGGATCTTCATGTTTTTATTGGCAGTAGGTTCATTATTGCCGCGTAGACCTCATCCACGGTGATCTCTTTCATGCAGCTGCGGTGATAACACCGCGTTGAATAGCAGGGCGAGCAGGGCAGGCCCTTCCATATTAAAGCAAATTTTTCCGCTGAAGGCAAATGGCGCTTTGGGTCAGTCGGGCCGAACAGGGCCACGAATGGGGTCTTTACCGCGGCGGCCAGGTGCAGCGGCGCGCTGTCCGTGGTCACGAACACGCCGCACTTTTCAATAAGCGCGGCCAGCTGCATCGGCGAGGTCAGCCCGCAGGCGTTTATCGGCCGGCAGGAGGTTTTGGCCGCGATCTCTTCCACCGCCGGCCAATCGGCCCGCGTTCCGGTAAACACCACCCGGGCATTCACCTGTTTTGCCAGCGCGTCCGCCAGTCTGGCGTAATTCTCATCCGGCCAGGCCTTTGTCCGCCAGCGGCCGCTGCCGCGGGCCTGCAGGCCGATAAGCAGCTGCCCCTTCCCCACCCAGTTCCGGGTTATCAGCTCTTCCGCGTATTCCCGGTGATGGCGGCTCAGCCACAGCTCCGGCCGGGCATCCGGCTTTTCCGCGCCCAGCGGTTTTAGCACCCGGTACTGATGATCCACCGGCGCCAGGCCGGTGACATTATCAAAAATCCCCTTATTAAGGAAAAAACCCCACTTCTTGATATACCCCAGCCGTTCGGGAATCCCGGCGGCAAAGGCGATAAAATGGCTGATCCTGTTATTCTGCAGATCAACTGAGATATCATACCCGCGGTTTCTGAGTTTCCGCAGGACCGGCAGCACGTGCCTGAACTTTTTGCTTTTAAGATGAAAAAGGTTGTTTATGTACGGGCACTTCTGCAGCAGCTCCCGGTACGGCTTCATTGTCAGCACATCGATCTGGGCGCCGGGAAACTTGCGGCGCAGGGCCCGCAGCGACGGGATTGCCAGCACCACATCACCGAACGCGGCCAGCTTGATCACCAGGATCCGTTTTTCCCGGATGATCTCATTGTACACATTCAGGGTCTTCTGGGTCATCCGATCCAGCGAGAAATCCTGTTCAACCCGTTTCCGGAGATTAGCCGCGCACTTTTCCGAGAGTTCCGGTGAGTCCAGCAGGCGGCAGACAGCATCGGCCAGGCTCTTCGAATCTCCGGCCTCGATAAGGAGACCGCTTTTTTCAGTCTCGATTATTTCGGTTACTCCACCCACTGCCGTGGCGACTACCGGCACGCCCACGGCCCCGGCCTCGCAGATCACCCGGCCGAACCCTTCCTCTCCGGTAGAAGGCATTATAAGCACATCCAGTTTTTTCATGACCTCCGGGACATCCACGATATTCCCCAGAAATCGCACATTGTTCCGCAGGCCGTTATTTGCCACATAGGCCTCCAGCTCCTCGAGATGATGCCGCCGGTCTACCGGAGCTCCTCCGGCCACGAGCAGCAGCAGGTCCGGGAACTTTTTCACAAGCTCCGGCAGCGCGCGAAGAAGATGGATATGCCCTTTGATCGGGGTTATCCTGCCGACAATGCCGATTACCGGCCGGGGGCGCGGCTTCCGGACGTAAAATCCGCGAAAGGTAAAGTCCTGCAGGTCCACACCGCGATACACCAGCCGGACCCGGTCCGCCGGAACTTTGAAGCTGTCCAGCATGTGTCGGCCGATCTTATCACTGATGACAATGACCCGTTTCCCCCAGCCCATCACCCGGCTGAAAAAATGCACGCTGTAATAACCATGACAGGTAGTCACGAACGGGACATTACAGCGCCGGGCGGCAAAAAAACCGATCCAGGCCGGAACCCGGCTGCGGGCATGCACGATATCGATCTTTTCCTTACGGATGATCTCGCAGACCTTCGGCAGCAGGGTAAGCGCCGTGTACACGGATTTTTTAAATACCGGAAGTTTAAAGTGAACCCCGCCCTGCGCCTCCAGCTGCCGGACCAGAGCTCCGCCGCCGGATATGACAATGGAAGAGTGTTTTTGCCGGACAAGTTCCGCGGAAAGATCCACAGTCCCTCTTTCCACGCCGCCGGTCTCAAGTCTGGGTACAAGTTGCAGGATATTCAAAAAAAGTTCCGTCCCGGTTAACAGGCTGTTCAGCCCGCGTTAAAGAATTCCTTCAGTCTTTCCCGCACGAGCGAGCGGTCGTCCAAAGGCCGGAGTTCATGGCGTTTTTGCTTGAAGTCTTCCAACTCCCGGCCGACATCATCAATTCCGCACAGCCGGATAATATTTTTGCGGCTCAGGTTTTCCAGGAACAGGTCGTGTTTATTCTTGCTGTCCTCATTCCTGCGTTCCGGCAGAAACACGATGGTGTAGGCGCCGGAGGACGCCGCCTCGGATACCATGGACACGCTCTCTCCGGACACGATCACCGCGTCGCTTTCCGCGAGAATGCCTCCGACCGCGAAATCAAAATTCCGTTCGCGGGGGTAGACGGCAAACGGGCAGATGTTACTGCCGCCAAGCTCCAGCCGCACAATATTATCGATCTCACGGGAGGTACGCCGGGATGTAGTGGACAGGGCCTGGGCATTTTCTTTAACCAGAAAAGTTTTTATCTGACGCATCAGATTCTTTGCCGCGGCCTCGCTTAAAAAGAACTTCGCGCTCTCGCCGCCAAGCAGCAGACCGATCCGCGTCGCGTCTTCACGCGGGTGGGCATGCTGGCACAGTTTTTCTCCCTGCTCTTTAAGATAATCCGAAGTGATAAGATTAAGCGCGCCGGTAGTGACCACGATGCGGTCGGAAACTGGAGGCTTATCGTGTTCCGGAATAATGCTGAGATCAAACCGCGACGGCGAAAACGGGCTGGGTTTCATGATGCTGATCAGCCGCGCCCCGTTTTCCCCTGCCAGAATGATCCCCGGCGCCCGGGTCGACGCGCCGGTGCAGATGATCACGTCCGCGTAAGCGGACTCCAGGGCGTGAAATGATTCCGGCTCCAGGCTGAGTTTTAACAGATTAAGATTAAACAAAAGCGCCTGGCCGAAAACCTCCACCAGAAACGTGAACACGAACCGATGAAAACCTGAACGGAAATCAACCAGTTCCTTTTGGATCTTAGCCGGTTTAAGCCCGGAGATCTCTTCAGCCAGGGCCTCGGCCTGGCGAAGATGCCCCACCCGGCCGTCATCCAGGATCAAAACCCGCAGCTCGTTCGTATACTTCCAGCGTTTGTTTATCCAGTTCCACTGCGCGGGGTTTTCGCTGATCTTTTCTTCCAGGATGTCCCGGTAGCAAAGTATGGCCTGCTTCATGCTCTCTGGATCGTCTTTAGGGCAAAAGAGCGGCTGCAGCATTGTCATCTCAAACTGAAAAGTCCTGTTTTTGCGTTCCATGAACGTCGGGATCAGAGGGGCCCCGGTGGCAGCCGCGATGCGGAAGGCGCCCTTAGCCATGAATACCGGCCGACCGAAAAACTCCATCCTCTCTCCGCTACGTCCGCTCTGGTCGCCCAGGATACCGATGGCCCGGTTTTCGCCCAGCTGCCGGATGATCTCCCGCAGCTGCAGCCCTTTGCCCACTACCTTTATCCCGTAGTGCTCGCGCAGCTTGTTTATCTCCTTATTGATGAACATCGGCTTTTGCGGCCGGGCAAGAGTTATCATGGGATAGTTTCGCAAAGCCAGATACTGACCGCCAAGTTCCCAGTTGCCGTAATGCGCGGTAAGCACGATGGCTCCCTTGCCTTTTTTCATCTCCGAATCCAGATGCTGAAATCCCCGCGCCTGGACGCGCTCCAGAAAAAACTCTTTCTTTGTGCGGGGCAGCGCCATGATGTCGATGATGTTCATCCCCATGTTTTCGTAGACTTCCCGGATGATCTTCAGCCGGCTTTTCCGGTCGAACTTCGGGCCAAAGGCCGCCTTCAGATTTTGCATGGCCACCATACGGCGTTTTTTCGCCACGCCATGGATAACCCGGCCCAGCCCCCGGCCTAAAGCCGGAGTCAGACTCAGGGGGACTATCCGCGTCAGCAGCTTAAGCGCCTTAAACGGTAAATAAGAGATCAACGCGATTAAAGAATTCCTGTTCATTTTTAATTATCTTGAGTTTGATGTTAAGGACCCGGATTCCGGGTAAACGCTTTGCCCCCTCCAGCCGGGAAAGCTTTACCGCGTCTTTGTCCGTAGTCAGGATCGTGGTTATATTCTTTTGGCTGCATTCAGCGCCGATTTTCTCAAGTTCAGCCTCAGTATAGACATGATGGTCGGAAAATGCAAATTTAAGAACCGGATCGGCGTTTATTTCTTTTACCGTTTGGTAGAATCCCTCCGGCGCGGCCAGCGCGCAAAGCAGGGCCACACGTTCGCCCTGCAGAGGCAGAAGCTGGCGTTTCCGCCCCGCGAGATCGTAAAGCCCTTCAGCAGCGTGAACACTTTCACAGACCAGGGCCTGGGGATTAAACTCGCGCAGTACCCGCTTTATCTCCGGAATATTAGCCTTGCCGGAGGCAGCGTGCGTAAGCATGAACACGTCCGCTAGCTTAAGATATTCCAGCGGCAGCCGGAGCGGCCCGGCCGGCAAAAGCTTAAGATTGCCGAAGGCGTTCAGGCAGTTTACGCAGACAATATCCAGGTCTTTATTTATCTTAAGATTCTGAAAGGCATCATCCAAAACTACCGCGTCCGACCCGGCCTCGATCGCGGTCCTGATTCCCGCGTTCCGGTCCGGGTTGATGACGATCCGGGCCCGGGGCAGCTTTTTCCCCAGCATCAGCGGCTCGTCAGCCAGAAGTTCTCCGTCCTGATTCACCCCGGCATAGCCCCGGGTGACAATGGCCGGTATCTTCTCCGCGTTCAGCAGATGTTCGCAAATGGCAACCACCAGCGGAGTCTTGCCGGTTCCGCCTACAGTCAGGTTACCCACGCTGATGATCGGCAGAGAGGATTTGACTTTATGGGGATTATGTTTCTTCAACCGCAGCCGAAGCAGATCGGCGTAAACCGAGGCTGTGCCGGATGATATGAATGCCAGAAGTTTTTTGAACATTCTGGAATCGGAAGAAGAAGGATTTATTGA
>JAGYOO010000067.1 GCA_018399295.1 Candidatus Omnitrophota bacterium
TAAATCGGATGGCCCTGATTCTTTCGCCGGAGCAGACGCCTTGCGGAGTATGCGCCTCCAGCGGTTGTTTCGGGCATTCACTGAGTTTCGGCAAGGCGTCCCTGGTCGCGGTTGTGTGTGGTTCGGCGGTTCGGGCGGATGCTTATGCCACCGCCCTGGCAAATCTGCTGATTACAGCAGACGATCTGGAAAAATTGTGGGAAAAAGCCCGGATTTTGCCGGATTTACGCGGGATAATCGCCGCGGTGGGGGATAAAGTTGGGGCTATTGGAGATCTTGATTTGGATGTCCCCGGGACTTTACCAAGATGATTTTTAAGTCCTTGACAAATAATCTTAACATGTTATAATTGCTTACCTAAATAAATCGAAAGGATGATGAAAATTGGCGAAAGTGAACGTAGGTAAAGGAGAGCCGCTGGAAAAAGCGCTTCGGATCTTTAAGAAAAAACTTGACCGTGAAGGCACATTAAAGCGGGTAAAAGCAAAAAAGCATTATGAGAAGCCCAGTGAACGTAAAAAGCGTAAAGCCAAGCGTAGTAGAAGATAAATACTTGTTTTTTTATGAAGTATGTAAAGTTTTCCTTCCTGCCGGCGCTCATCTGCCTGATTATGGCGTCGGCAGCCATGTCTTTGGCAGTGTCTGAAAGCTCTGCCCGGTCTGCCCCATCCCGTTTATCGGTAAATAAGCGTGTTCTGGATAACGGCCTCACCGTTCTGGTTAAGCCTGATTATTCGAATCCCCTTGTATCCATTGAAGTTGTCATTAAAACAGGCAGTCTTTACGAAGGTCTCTGGCAGGGGAGTGGCATTGCCCATCTTGTCGAGCACATGATCTTCAAGGGGTCTCGTGACCTGCCCCGGGAAAAACTGGAATCAGAGGTGCGCCGTCTGGGGGGAATGATAAACGGTTATACCTCTTACGAGCTTACCGGATATACCCTTGTTTTGCCTTCACAGTACCTGGATGAGGGGTTGAAGCTGCTTAAGACGGTGATTATCGATCCGGCCTTTGACAGCACTGAGCTGGAGAAGGAAAAACAGGTGATTTTGAACGAGATCCGTCTTAACCGGGACGACCCGGGCCGCTATTTAAGCCGATTATTCTGGCGTAACGCTTATATTAATGAGCCTTATAATCTTCCGATTATTGGGGTTGAGTCATCTTTTCTCACTCTCGCTGAAGACGATCTGAAAAAGTTTCACCAAAAATGGTATGTCGCGAATAATATAATCGTCGCTGTTGCCGGAGACGTGGATTCCGCGGAGGCCGTGCAGAAGATCGATACTGTTTTCGGCGCGGTTCCGGCGGCATTTTACCCCAGCCGGCAGTTGCCTGCTCCGGAAACTGTTCCTGCTTCTAAAAGTCATGTTGAAGATTTTGACCTTAATTCAACCCGGATGATGTTCGGCTTTCCCGGCGTTTCCCTTACCGATTCCGACGCGCCGGGGCTGGATATCCTGGCGGTTATTCTGGCTCATGGACAGACCTCGCGTCTGTATAAATCCCTGGTTAAGGAAAACCGTCTGCTGGAGACGGTAGATGCCTTTAATTATACTCCTCAGTTTCCAGGACTGTTTGTGATCTCCTGCCGGCTTGAACCGCAAAACATTGATAAGGCGCTCGAGGCTTTCTTTCTTCAGATCGAACAGCTTAAGCGGGGGAAGATATCGCGGGCGGAGTTGGAGAAGGCCAGGAAGGTCTATGCTGGTGACTATATTTTGAATCGCCAGTCGCTGGAGTCTCAGACGCGGCGCATGGTGACGGATGAGGTGTTCGCCGGCACTCCGGAGTTTTCCCAGCAATACCTGGAAAGACTGAACACGGTGTCGATCTCGGATATCCGTCGCTGCGCGAAGCGTTATTTTAATCCGGACCGTCTGGTTAAAGTTGTGCTGAATCCAGCCTCTGTCTCTAAAAATATTGAGACAATTCCGGAAAAACCGGAGATGCCGATTATCCGGACCGTGATTCCCGCCGGCCCCACTGTTTTATTCCGTAATGTGCCGGACGCGGGAATGGTCAGCCTGCAGGCGGTATTGCCCGGAGGCACGCGGAGGGAAACGATCGGGGATAATGGTCTGTTCAACCTGTTAAGTATTATGCTTACCCGGGGGACCCGGAGCCGGTCAGCCGCGGAGATCGCCGAAGCGGTGGAAAGCATGGGGGGGCAGCTGGAGCCGTTCAGCGGTTATAACAGTTACGGCATCCGGATGAATCTGCTGAGCGGGGATCTGATGAAAGGACTGGAGTTGTTTTCCGACCTGTTGCTGAATCCTGTATTTTCCGAATCCGAACTGGAGTTTGAAAAGCAGCTTGCCAAAAAACGGATAAAGAGTGAAAATGACGATATCTTTCGCCACACGATAAATATCCTTAAGAAAAACCTGTTTCTAAGCGGACCATACAAGTTAAATATTCTGGGAACTTCGGATAGCGTCAGCGCTTTTTCCCGGACACAGCTGCAGAAGGCCCAACAAAGATTTTTCCGTCCGGAAGATATGGTTATATCGGTTTTCGGAGAGGTTGAGGATGCGGATAAGGCGGTCAGCCTGCTGGAAAAAAAATTTAAAAGACCAGGCGTTTCGCCTCCGCGGAAGGTCGAGTCGGAGATAGAGACTGCTGTTGTGGATGCTCCGGTGTTTCTGCGTAATAATCGGGATAAGGCCCAAGCCGTAGTGATGATCGGATTCCCCGGGGTATCTCTTCAGCACCCGGATCGGTACGCCTTGGAATTTGCCTGTGAGTTGCTGGCTGGATCCGGTTCAGTTCTTTACCGGAAGATCCGGGAAGAGCGTGGCCTGGCATATACTTTGGGTGGCAGCAGTATTTCCGGGCCGGACACCGGATTCGCGTTTATCTACGCGGCGACGGATCCGGAAGAGGCCGGGCGTGTCCGGGAGCTTATCGAGGCCGAGATCGCGCGGCTGAGGCAGGAGCCTGTCAGCCAGGAACTTTTGCTGCAGACCGGGAACTATCTGATCGGCCGGACACGGATTTCCCGTCAGACCCCAGCCTCGTTTGGATTCAGCGCGGCTTTAGATGAGCTTCTGGGGCTGGGATTCGAGCATTATCAGACCTATGAACGGCGTATCGCTGAGCTGGGGCCAAAAGAGGTCCAAGCGGTTTTTAAGCGCTACTTTGACCCCGCCCGATGCGCGGTGATTATTACCGGTCCTGATGTTTAGTCTTTCCACTACCTGGAACGCGGGTACTGCCGGCAGTGGAGCGGAGATTGTTGAACAGTATCAGCGTCTGGGCATTAATTCCGTTGAGTTGGGATATAATCTCGATACGGCCCAGGTTGAAGAATTTATCCGCATGTCGGACGCGGGAAGATTAATCATCACCAGCGTGCATAATTTTTGTCCGGTTCCAAAAGGTTATGATCCCTTTGAATTCAAGCCGGACTTTTTCTCTCTTTCCAGCCCAAAGGAATCACAGCGGCAGCAGGCGGTGGCCTTTACCCTGCGTTCCCTGAAAACCGCGGTTCGCGCCCGGGCCCATGGTGGTCCATTGCGGCCGGATTGAAATGGAGGATTATACACGCCGGCTGGCTGAGCGCCGCTACGCTTCTGCCGGGAACTCGGATGAGTACGCGCTGATGCTGAAGACGGTGAAGCGGGAACGGGAACTCCGGAAGGGACCGTATGTTGAGGCGGTCTGCCGCAGTCTGCGGGAACTTGTTGCCGCGGCCACGGGAACCGGGGTAATGATTGCCGTAGAAAACCGTTATTATTACCGGGAGATTCCGTCTTTCGAGGAGATCGGTGACTTTCTTTCCGAATTCCCCGAAGATGTGCTTTGCTACTGGCATGACTTTGGTCACGCCCAGGTAGCGGAGAATCTGGGACTGGCCGAACATCGCGGTTTTTTGGAGCGTTACTCCGGCAGAATGTTGGGAGTGTATCTGCATGATGTGAACCGGATCCGGGATCATCTTCCCCCCGGGCAGGGGCATATTGATTTTAATTCATGGAAGGGATATATTAAACCGGTCGAGGTTAAGGTCCTTGAAATTCATCAGCCGGCAGACGAGCCGGCGGTGCGGGAGGGCATCCGCTGTCTTGAGCGAATATTGCAGGATACCGGGCCGCAAGTCAAGGTGTAAAGTGAATAGAGAACCTGTTGTCGCGGGAAAATTTTATCCGGGCAAAAGCAGTGATCTTCGCGAGAGCATTTCCAGAATGAGTAATGCCGGTGGTAGAAAGTCCCATCCGGCTCTGGCTGTGGTTCTGCCGCATGCCGGATATATGTACTCCGGAGAAGTGGCCGCTCTGACTCTCGCGAATGTTATGGTCCCGGAGACTGTGCTGATACTGGGACCGAACCATACCGGTCTGGGAGGTGCTTTCAGTCTGGTGTCTGAAGGAACGTGGAATACTCCTCTGGGGCCGGTGCCGGTGGAAGAAGACCTGGCAAAGCTGGTCCTTGATAATTGTGTATATGTTAAAGTTGATGAGCGCGCGCATTCGTATGAACATTCGATCGAAGTTGAATTACCGCTGCTGCAGTTTTATCAAAAGTCGTTGTCTATCGTCCCGTTGATTATTAATGATCTGAACCCGGACCGGTTAAAACAAACCGGGGAAGGCATAGCCAGGGCCTTGATCGGTTTTAACCGTCCGGTGCTTCTGGTCCTGAGTTCGGATCTGACTCATTACGAGCCCGAAGAGGTTGCTCGCAGTAAGGATCGTCAGGTTATCGAGTCAGTGCTGAGGGTTGATCCGCGGGAACTTCTGCTCCGGGTATCGGAACAGAGGATATCCATGTGTGGCGCGATGCCGGTCGCGGTCGGCCTTTACGCGGCAAAGAAACTCGGAGCCCGCAGGGGGGAACTTATTGATTATCGGACCAGCGGGACTGTGTCCGGTGATTATGAAAACGTTGTTGGTTACGCGGGGATTATTATTGAATAGCGGATTCGGGAGAGGAGGATTAAAAATGGAAAAAAGAATTGACGAGAGCTGGAAGGATAAGGTCAGCCAGGAAAAGCGGGAAGAGCCGGCTGGAGAGCATACGCCAGAACAGGGATCGAAACAGTCACCGGAACAGACACAGGAGCAGTCCAAGGACTGGGCTTTGCCGCCGGTCGGCTTCGCGGTGTTTATAAGCAGTCTCGGTATGCAGGCCCTGATGTCCCTGGGTGAGATCGAAAATCCGGTTACCGGTAAAGTTGAAAAGGATCTGGCCGCGGCGAAATATCTTATCGATACTATCGGGATGCTGGAGGAAAAAACCCGGGGGAATCTGAGCGAATCGGAAAAGCAGACAATTGAACATATGCTGTATGAGTTGCGGACGAAGTATGTTGGGGCCGCGAAATAGGATTTGAAAAAAATACCACGGATGACTATAATAGGAGGATATTATGGAAAAGAAGGCAGTTAAGGCGGCAGCCCCTATCAATCCACAGCTGGGAGAAAAGCTGAAGGCACTGGGTCTGGCTATCGATAACATCGAAAAACAGTTCGGTAAAGGATCGATAATGAAGTTCGGCCAGGCAGTTAATCAGGATATTCCGGTAATTCCCACCGGCGCGCTTACCCTGGATCTGGCGATGGGCGTCGGCGGTTTTCCCCGCGGCCGGATCGTGGAGGTGTACGGACCCGAGGCCAGCGGTAAAACAACTCTCAGCATGAGTGTTGCCGCCCAGGCCCAGAAGAGCGGAGGAGTGGCCGCGTTTATCGACGCTGAGCACGCGTTTGATCCCCGCTACGCGATGAAGCTGGGGCTGAACCTTGATGATCTGCTTATCTCCCAGCCGGATACGGGAGAACAGGCTCTGGAGATTGTTGAAACCCTGGTCCGGAGCAACGCGGTTGACGTTATTATCGTTGACTCTGTGGCGGCTCTGACGCCCCGGGCGGAGATCGAAGGGGATATGGGGGATTCTCATGTCGGATTGCAGGCGCGGCTGATGTCTCAGGCCCTGCGTAAGCTTACCGCGGTTATCTCTAAGTCGAAGACCTGCGTGATCTTTATCAATCAGATTCGGGAAAAGATCGGAGTGATGTTCGGTAATCCGGAGACAACTACCGGCGGCCGGGCCCTTAAATTTTATTCTTCGGTTCGGTTGGATATCAGGAGGATCGAGACTCTGAAAAATAATGATGGCGCTTACGGGACCCGGGTGCGGGTGAAGGTGATAAAGAACAAGGTTGCTCCCCCGTTCCGCCAGGCGGAGTTCGATATCCTGCATAATGAAGGCATATCCCGCGAAGGTAATATCCTTGACCTGGCGATCCAGCACAACCTGGTAACCAAATCCGGGGCCTGGATAAACTATGGCGATGAAAAGATCGGCCAGGGAAAAGAAAATGCCCGCAAGTTTATGAAGGAAAATCATAAATTATCAACAGAACTGGAAAAAAAGATACGGGAAAAGGAAGGCCTTAAGACGGCATAACTGTTCGTCCTGTTAGTGCCTGTTTCGTGGCCTGAAGATGCATAATGCGCGCGTCGCTTGGGCAACGAAAACCCGGGAAACGTGTAAGATTCCGTGAAGTCTGCTGACGAATACCGGAAGACCCTGGAGAGTGCCTTCCGGCTGCTCAAGTATCGGGACCGCAGTAAGGTCGAACTCCGCCGGCGTCTGCTTCGAAAGGGATATCCTGAGGAAACAGTGTCCGAGGTGATTGAATATCTCTGCGGTCTGGATTTTCTTAATGACAGAAGGTTTGCCCAAAGCTGGGTGAATTCCCGCACTGGCAGCCGGGCGCGGGGAAGGAGTTCTCTTTCTTCCGAATTACAGGCGCGGGGTGTGTCCAGGGAAGTGATTCTGGATGTGCTGCGCGGGCACGATGACAGTGAGGAGTACTCTGCCGCGGTTTGCGTTGCTAAAGAAAAATTAAGACGCATGGATAATCTGTGCGCTGAAAAAAAGAAGCAGCGCCTGTACGGGCATCTGCGCCGGAGGGGGTTCGCGTCAGATGTTATTGTTAGAATTCTGAGGGAAAAAATCGATGACAAGTAACGAGATCAGAAAAAAATTCCTTGAGTTTTTTGCCGCCCGGGGCCACCGGATCTTTTCCAGTGATTCTCTGGTGCCCCGGAACGATCCTTCGGTTCTGTTTACTTCCGCGGGGATGAACCAGTTCAAAGAGCAGTTTTTGGGGAATCTTTCCGATTTTTCCCGTGCGGCAAGCTGTCAGAAATGTCTGCGCACCGGCGACATCGATTCCGTGGGAGACCCGCATC
>JAGYOO010000068.1 GCA_018399295.1 Candidatus Omnitrophota bacterium
GCTTTGCTTTCCCGAAGTTTATCGGTGAGCATCCGGGTAACTATTTCATCCGGAACAAGCTCGCCCCGCTCCATATAGCATTTCGCCTCCAGGCCCACCGCGGTGCCGGCGTTTACCGCTTCCCGCAGCAAATCACCGGTAGAGATATGCAGTGCGTTAAATTTACGCGAAAGCACTGCTGCCTGAGTTCCTTTTCCCGCGCCGGGAGGTCCAAGAAGTATAAGTCGCATAATATCCCTTTTTATTTCGCAAGGGTCCGGTTAGCGCCGGCCCCGCAAATGTCCTTTTTTCATAAACCCTTCGTAATGCCGCATGAGCAGATGTGATTCGATCTGCCGCATAGTATCCAGCATTACTCCCACAATAATCAGCAGCCCGGTTCCACCGAAAAAGCTGGCCACAAGATACGGAATGTTCAGCCAGGCCATTATCCAATCCGGAAAAACCGCGATCGCCGCCAGAAAAATCGCTCCCGGAAGCGTAATGTGCGTTAAGACATAATCCAGGTATTCCGCGGTCGGCTTACCAGCCCGAATCCCGGGAATAAACCCGCCGTATTTTTTCATGTTTTGGGCCACGTCCTGAGTATTAAAGGTCACGGCGGTATAAAAGTAGGCGAAAAAGATAATCAGTAAACTGTAAATCAGCGTATACAATAGATTGCCACGGGTAATCGCTTCGGCAAATCTCTGCAGCGGAGGAATAAACTGTCCGATAGTCGCCGGGAACAGTATGATCGATTGAGCAAAGATAATCGGAATAACCCCGGCATGATTCACGCGCAGAGGAATGTACGTGCTATGTCCGCCATAGACCTTCCGGCCCACGATCCGCTTGGCATACTCAACCGGAATTCGTCGCTGCCCTTCAGTGATCAAGACCACGAACAGGATTACCAGCACGAACAGAACCAGCATTATCACCGGAGTATATGGTTCGATCTGTCTCTGCTCGGGAGAAAACGGCGACAAGAGCTGGCCGACGAACCGCAGCGCGGTCGGCAGCCGGGAGATGATTCCCACGGTGATAATTATTGACATCCCGTTGCCAATACCCCGTTCAGTTATCTGTTCACCCAGCCACATGATAAACGCAGTTCCGGAGGTAAGCGTCAGCATGGTCAGCAAACGAAATCCCCACCCCCCGTGCTCGACGATCGGCAGACCCATAAAATGCTGCGGATCTTCCAGATACACGCTGATGATGAACGACTGAAATAAGGCTAAAACAATTGTTCCATAACGGGTATACTGGGTAATCTTCTTCCGGCCATAGTCCCCGCCTTCTTTGGCCAGTTTCTCCAGCTGCGGGATAACTACCGTCAGCAGCTGCATAATGATCGAACTGGATATATACGGCATTATCCCCAGCGCGAAGATCGTCATCTGGCTCAAGGCCTGACCGGTAAACAGATCCATGACGTCAAAGAGCGTGCCGCCCTGCTGTTGGGTGACATTAGCGAAAAACTGCGCCAGGGCCTCGCTGTTTATCCCCGGAATGGTGATAAACGCGCCGAGCCGAAAAACTACGATCAGGCCAAGCGTGAACAGGATCCGCTGCCGCAAATCCGGTATCTTGAAAGAATTAACAAGGGCCCGGAACGCTCTACCCATTTATAAGCTCCACCGTACCTCCCGCGGCCGTAATCGCTTCTTCAGCGGCCTTGGAAAATTTATGCGCCTTTACTGTCAGCTTTTTCTCGAGCTTACCGCGGGCAAGTATCTTTACCCGAACATTGAGCTTGCGGATAAGTCCCAGCTCCTGCATTGTTTCGGGATTAAGATTGCTGCCGGCTTCGGCCCGGTTAAGCCCCTCCAGATTTACCACCTGATATTCGATTTTGAATTTCGACGTAAAGCCGCGCTTCGGAAGACGGCGGATAAGTGACATCTGACCGCCTTCAAATCCCGGCCTTTTCCCCTTGCCAGTCCGGGAAAGCTGTCCTTTATGTCCGCGGGTACTGGTTTTCCCGTGCCCGCTTCCCGGCCCCCGTCCGACAACCTTTTTTTTCTTTCTAGCTCCGCGACGAGCCCGAAGATCGTTGAGCCTAAGCATTATCCTGTTTTCCTTCCTCGTTTATCTCATCCACTCCGGCCACTATTCCGGCTTCGGAGTTTTCCTCGACCTTTGGTTCAGTATCCTCCGAAACATCCGGCTGATTCACGCCGCTCAGGAGCTCCTCCTGAAGTTCCATGTGCGTACGCAGATCCTTCAAACCTTGCATGGTCGCCTTGGCGATGTTCATCACATTACTTGAACGCAGAGACTTTGTGAGAATATCCTTAATCCCGGCCAGTTCACAAATCGCCCGCACGGAACTTCCGGCAATTACACCGGTACCCGCGGATGCTGGTTTGAGCATCACCCGGGCGGAACTGAAGGCACCGGTAACCTCGTGCGGTATAGTATTCCCTTTCAGAGGGACCTGAATCATGTTTTTCCGCGCGGTATTCACGCCCTTGCGGATTGCGCTGGCCACCTCATTGGCTTTTCCTAAAGCCACACCTACCCGGCCGCGTCCGTCACCGGCGATCACCAAAGCGGTAAATGACATCTTCTTACCGCCCTTGTGCACCTTGGACACCCGGTTTATCGTTATTACCTTATCAATTATTTCCGGCTGCTCGTTCGCAAACTGTTCCAATTTTTCACCTCTGGGATGCTTTAGAATTTCAAACCGTTAGACCGGGCCGCTTCCGCCAGCGCCTTGATCCGGCCGTGATAAACATAGCCGCCGCGGTCGAACACAACCTGTTCGATCCCTCGCTCGCGGGCCCGCTTTGCCACAAGTTCACCCAACCGGGCCGCGGATTCTGAATCGCCGCCCTTTACCTTGCCGCGCAGTTCTTTATCCTGGGAAGAACAGCTGAGCAGGGTAACGTTGTTTTCATCATCGATAAGCTGGGCATAGATATTCTTTATGCTGCGATAAACGCTCAGACGCGGTCTATCGTTCGTACCGGAAACCTTTTTCCGGATCCTTCTGTGTCTCTTGGTTCTCGGCATGATTTTCATATTTATTTCCCTGTTACTTGGCCATCGCCTTGCCGGCCTTGCGCCGAACCTGCTCGCCCGCGTACCGAATCCCCTTACCCTTGTAAGGCTCCGGCGGCAGCAGAGAACGGATATTGGCGGCAACCTGTCCGACCCGTTGCTTATTGATCCCCTTGACAATTATGTTCGTCGGTTTCGGCGCTTCCACCGTGATTCCCTCTGGAATCGGGAAGTCCACCGGATGCGAAAATCCCAGCTGAAGCACCAGCTTCTTGCCCTGGAGCTGGGCGCGATAACCGACGCCGATCATCTCTAATTTCTGCTCGTATCCTTCACTAACACCCTGAATCATGTTGGCGATCATCGCCCGGGTCATCCCATGCATCGCCCGGTCAGCGCGGCTGTCTCCGGAACGTTTTACGTTAATTGACCCGTTTTCAGCAACCACCTCCACCCGCGCGTTCAACGGGAATTCAAGCTTGCCCTTCGGACCTTCCACGTTGATAACGCTTTTGGTCACGTTTACCTTTACCCCGGTGGGGATTACAATCGCTTTTACACCTATTCTAGACATTATCGATCACCACACGTAACAGAGAACTTCACCGCCCGACTTAAGTCGGCGAGCCTCTTTATCGCTTACGATTCCCTTGGACGTGGAAATAATCGCCAGCCCGTTTCCACCATACACATAAGGAATACTGTCTTTATCTACATATACCCGGCGGCTGCACCGGGAAACCCGTTTTAATCCGGTCATAATGCCGGTTCGTTTGCTGCTGTAGCGAAGGTATACTCGGATAATCCCCTGCTTACCATCTTCAATCTGCCGGTAATCAGTGATATACCCGTTGTCTTTTATGATCTTTACAATGCTCAGCTTTATCTGGGAAGCGGGAAAATCTACTTTTTCTTTCCGCGCCGCCTGGGCGTTACGGATAACCGTAAGCATATCGGCAATCGGATCGGTAATGCTCATCTCTTTCTCCTGTTCCTCCTGTTGGGCAAGCTCTGTTACCAGCTCGCCTTAGTTACACCGGGAATAAGGCCACGGGAAGCAAGCTCGCGGAAACAGATCCGGCAAATCTCGAACTTGCGAATAAATCCGCGCGAACGCCCGCAGGCCCGGCATCTGACGTATTTGCGGGTCCGAAATTTCTCGTCTCCCTGAGACCTTATAATCTGACTTTTTTTTGCCATGTTTAGTTTAACTCCTAGCTCCGGAACGGCATGCCAAACAATCGCAGCAGTTCCCTGGCCTGTTCTTTATTCTTCGCGGTTGTCACTATAATAATATCCATGCCCTGCGTTCTCTGCACCTTGTCAACGTCGATTTCGGGAAAGATCGCCTGTTCCTCGATCCCCAGAGAATAATTCCCTCCCTGGTCAAACGAATTCGGTGAGAGTCCGCGGAAATCCTTGATCCGAGGCAAAGCCACATTGACCAGCCGGTCCATGAATTCGTACATTCTGGCCTGCCGAAGTGTAACCTTACATCCGACCGGTAGTCCAGCCCGAAGTTTAAAATTGGCTACCGCTTTTTTCGAACGAGTAATTACCGGCTTCTGGCCACAGATCGTAGCAAGATCTTTCATCGCCGCTTCCAAAATTTTAATATCACTATGAGCGTCACCAATACCCATGTTAATGACAATCTTCTTCAACCCGGGAACCTGCATCCGGTTCTTCAAGCCAAATTTCTTCTGCATCTCGGGCACGATATCGTTTCGGTATGTATCCAGCAATCTCGGTTTCATTTTTACACCGCTTCGTTACAGGTTTTGCAAATTCTCACTTTGGATCCGTCGGCCAGAAATTTTGACCCCAGCCGCACTGCCTTGCCGCACTTGGCGCAGAAAAACATTACATTCGAAACGTGCATCGTACTTTCCTTCTGCAGGATACCTCCGGGCTGATCCTGCCGTGTCTGACGGGCGTGTTTTTTGACAAAATTCACTCCCTGCACCAGTACCCGTTTCCGCTCCGGGAAGAATTGCAAAACTTTACCTTTCTTCCCTTTTTCCTTACCGGTTATGACTAAAACTGTATCGCCTTTTTTGATTCGCATGATTTTCCTCGGATTATATTACTTCGGGTGCCAGGGACACAATTTTGGTAAATTGCTTGTCCCGGAGTTCCCGGGCCACCGGGCCGAAAATGCGCGTTCCCCGGGGATTTTTTTGGTTATCGATGATGACTACCGCATTTCGGTCAAACTTAAGATAACTGCCGTCGGCGCGACGAATCGGAAATTTCGTCCGAACCACCACCGCCTTAACCACCTCACCCTTTTTTACTGTCGCCTCGGGTATGGATTCTTTAACGTTACAGGTGATGATATCTCCGATATCGGCGTACTTTTTGCCGGAGCGTTCCAGCACCCCGATGCAACTGACCCGCTTGGCGCCGGTATTGTCAGCCACGTCCAGAATCGTACGCATGTAGATCATTGTTCGGTTTCTCCTTCTCCAGCCTTAAGCACTTCGGTTATCCGCCAACGCTTATCCTTGGATAACGGCCGTGTCTCGGTAATCCGGACATGATCACCCATTTTCGCTTCATTCTTTTCGTCATGCGCCTTGTAGTTTTTAAATACGCGGATGGACTTTCCATACGTCGAATGCCGGGTCATTCTCTCCACCCGGACGACTCGCGTCTTCTCCATCTTGTCGCTTACAACCACGCCCGCTTTTTGTTTCCGCAATCCGGTCTGCTTGCTCATTTTAAAATCTCTCACCTTTCCTTACTTCGCCGACTCTTCTCCGGCCGGGGCCTTCTGATTTAACTCCAATTGCCGAAGAAATGTCTTCGCCCGGGCGATGTCCCGGCGTACCGCCCCGATCCGGTGCGGTTTATCCAGCTTAGCGATCCGCGCCTGAAATCTCAGGTTGAACAACTCCTCTTCCATCTGCCGAAGCTTATCTTCAAGCTCCGGTTTAGTATAATCGTTGTATCCCTTATTTTTTTGAGCCATAACCTACCTCAAGTCTAGATTTGATGTCTACCGATAAATTTGGTTTTTATGGGAAGCTTGGAAGCGGCCAAACGCATGGCGTTCTTGGCAATATCCTCCGGGATTCCCTCCATCTCGAATATTACCCGGCCCGGTTTTACAACCGCAACCCAGTACTCAGGCATCCCTTTCCCTTTTCCCATCCGGGTCTCTGCCGGCTTTTTTGTAACCGATTTGTCCGGGAATATCCGGATCCAGACCTTGCCGCCACGACGAACCGAACGGGTCAAGGCCACCCGGGCAGCCTCCAGCTGGGTGTTCTTGATCCAAGCGCTTTCAAGGGCCTGCAGCCCGAACTCTCCAAAACTCACCCGGGAGCCCGCGATGGCCCGACCTCTGCGCCGGCCGCGCTGACTCTTCCGGAACTTAACGCGTTTAGGCATTAAAACCATTACTTGCTCTCTCCTTCGCCGGTCTGTTCTTTGTTTTCTTTTTTATCCATGATGACCAGCCCCTTAAACACCCAGCACTTTATTCCGATAGTTCCATAAGTGGTAAAGGCCTCGGCGAATCCGTAATCAATATCCGCCCGCAGGGTATGCAGGGGGATCTTGCCTTCTTTATAGTGTTCAGTCCGCGCGATCTCCGTGCCGCCGAGCCGTCCGGAACACATGATCCGGATCCCTTCCGCTCCGCTCATCATCGCCTGGGACACTGCTTTTTTCATCGCCCGACGAAACGCAATCCTCTTTTCCAGCTGAAAAGCGACATTTTCCGCCACCAGCTGCGCGTCCACAGAAGGATTGGAAACTTCCTTAATGTCCACGAATATTTCTTTTTTGGTTATTCCCTGAAGCTCGTCCCGCAACCGGTCGATATCCGCTCCGCGCCGGCCGATGATAACGCCCGGCCTGCCGGAATAGATTATGATCCGCAACCGGCTTCCGGCCCGTTCGATATCGATCTTGGAAATCGCGGCGGAAGAAAAGTTCTTCTTTATATACTTACGAACCGTCAGATCTTCGATAAGAAAATCGGAAAAGTCCTTATTCTTCGCGAACCAGCGTGATCCCCAGTCCTTGATATACCCTACTCTAAATCCTATCGGATGAACCTTCTGTCCCACATTTCCTCCTATTGACCCGCGGCCTTAGATTTTGTCGGTTTTTTCCCGGACTTCAGCGCGGTCGCTTTTTTCTCCGGCGTTGCCTTTTTCCGGACACCCGGCTTTTTAGCCGCGGCTTTTA
>JAGYOO010000069.1 GCA_018399295.1 Candidatus Omnitrophota bacterium
AGCGAAAACCAGCCGCATTCTGAAAACAAGCATGAAAATCTGAGTCCCACGATCAGCAGTCTGATCATTATAAATCACATTAAAGAGGGGCTGGATCTGGCCCGGAAACACAAACTGGGTCCGGCGATAATCGATATTATTAGGCAGCATCACGGAGATGATGTCGTCTATTTTTTCTACCATCGGGCTCTGGAGCACGGGGAAGAAAAGGGAAGGGTGCAGGCTGAGGATTTTCGCTATCCCGGCCCCCGCCCCCAGTCGAAGGAGGCGGCGATAGTGATGCTCGCGGATTCTGTGGAGGCTGCCTCTCGGGCGATCCAGCAACCCACACCGGTTAAGATCAAGGATCTGGTTAACCGGATAATAAACAATAAGTTTATCGACGGACAGCTTGACGAGTGCGATCTGACGCTTAAGGACCTGCATAATATCTCCGAAGTGTTTACGCATATCCTGAACGGGATATTCCATACCCGTGTGGAGTATCCGAGTAAAATCAGACAGGCGGCAAATGGTAAGATTAAAGAATCTTCAGAAAAAAGAAAAGATCAGCCTGCCGAGGCTGAAGGTCCTGGCCGGCAAGACGCTTGAACGCCTGGGGCAGAAGAAGGCCGAGGTAAGCGTTCTTCTGGTTGACGACGAGACCATTCAGGGGCTTAACCGCGAATACCTGGGCCGGGATAACCCGACTGACGTTCTCGCGTTTCCGATGCGGGAGGGGCGGTTTCCCGCGATTAATCCGGATATACTGGGTGATGTCGTTATCTCCGCCGATACGGCCAGGGCGAACGCGATCCGGCTGAAGACTGATTTTGATTTTGAGATCTGTCTTTATCTTGTCCACGGGATCCTCCATCTTCTCGGATATAAGGATAATACAGTTAAAGAGAAAAAAGAGATGGAGCGGCTGCAGCGGGAGATTGTGACCGACTATGCATAGACGCAGTCTTACTGACAGCTTTAATTATGCGATTGAAGGTTTTATGTATGTTCTGAAGACCCAGCGGAACATGCGACTTCACTTTTTGCTGGGTTCGGCCGTAGTCTTGCTGGGAATCTATTTTAATCTGGGAAAACTTGAGTTGATCCTTCTGCTGTTTACGGTCAGCATGGTCTTTCTGGCGGAGATGTTCAATACCGGAGTCGAACTTATCATCGATCTCATAACTGATGAGTTCCATCCCCTGGCCAGGATTATCAAGGATATCTCCGCCGGCGCGGTACTGGTGGCTTCACTTAACGCGGTGTTTGTGGGCTATATCCTGTTTCTCAATTTTCTTCCGGCAGCCTCGATGCAGACAGGGATCGACTATATCCGGCGTCAGCCCCTGCATATTACGTTCATATCTCTGTTTCTTGTCCTGTCGCTGGTGATTTTTTCAAAAGTGCAGCTGGGCCGGGGCAAACCGTTGCGTGGCGGTATGCCGTCCGGACATGCCGCCTTATCGTTCTCAATCTGGACGATAAGTCTTTTTTTCTCTGACAGTAAACTTCTGGTCGGGCTTGTGTTTTTCCTTGCCTTTCTGGTGGCGCAGAGCCGCGTTCGTCCCGGTTACCACACGACCCGGGAGGTAATTGCCGGCGCCCTGGTTGGGCTGGGACTGACCAGTCTGATAGTCTTCTTCCTGCGGATCTGATGGGCATTAGAAAAACCGAAGCAATCGTGCTGGAACGCCGCGACTACCGGGAAACAAGTTTTCTCCTGACCCTGCTGACCGAGGATTCCGGTAAGATGTTCGCCCAAGCCAAGGGTGCCCGCCGCGGTAAGGGTAAGTTCGGTACCAACTTTATTCCATTCAGCAGTAATGTCGTGGTTTACTACGAACGGGCGAACGACCTGCAGATAATCGGTCAGGCGGACCTGCTGGACGCGTTTGATCGGATAACCGGCTGCTGGGAAAGGTTGGGCTGTGCCGGTTATTTCACGGAACTCATCGCGCACACGCTTCCATTCGGACAGGAAAACAGAGAGTTGTTTTTTCTGTTAAAGAATTTCTTGAATTTTTTGAACAAAGCCGATAAAATACAACACTTGTATGTGATCCCGGCCTTTGAAACCAGGTTTCTGACTCTTTCCGGTTTCCGTCCCAGATTCGACCAATGCGTAAGCTGCGCGGGATCGGTGGGTGAGCTTACCCGATTCAGCCATGCCTGCGGCGGGCTGTTGTGCCGGGACTGCTTCGGGGTCGACCAGCAGGCCCGTCCGGTGATGAAAGGGACGATCGCCTCGATGCGGCATCTGGAAGACATGGATCTGTGCCGGCTGAATAATTTCCGGTTCCAGGAGAACGTCAGCCGGGAATTGACCCGCCTGCTGCGGGATTTTATTGACTTTCATATCGGCTGGCGATTTAAATCAATGGACTTTTTGGGAAAGATGAGGAAGGCACATGCCTGAAGTTTCAATGGATACGATTGTCTCGCTTTGCAAACGAAGAGGTTTTGTATTTCAGAGTTCTGAAATATACGGCGGTTTGGGGAGCGTTTGGGACTACGGCCCGCTGGGTGTCGAGCTTAAGAAAAATATCAAGAATGCCTGGTGGTGTTCAGTGATCTACGAACGCGATGACGTGGAGGGGCTTGATTCAGCGATTCTGATGCACCCGGCGGTCTGGAAGGCCTCCGGCCATATTGAGGGATTCACTGATCCGCTGGTCGATTGTCCTGCCTGCCGGAAGCGGTTTCGCGCTGATCACCTTCCTGGCGAAGGCAACTGCCGGAGATGCCCGGACTGTGGCGCTGAGATCGATCTGGAAAATAATCCGCCTCGGATGTTCAATCTGATGCTCAAGACCTTTCTCGGACCGGTAGAAGACAGTAGCAGTACGGTTTATCTGCGGCCGGAAACAGCGCAGGGTATTTTCGTTAACTTTGCTAATGTCCGTAATTCCCGGTTTCGCAAGCTTCCGTTCGGAATCGCCCAGATCGGTAAAAGCTTTCGCAATGAGATTACCCCGGGAAACTTTATTTTCCGCACCCGGGAATTTGAACAGATGGAGGCCGAATACTTTGTTAAACCGGAAGATGCCGGTGTTGTCCATCAGGAGTGGATCAAGCAGAGACAGGAGTGGTATCTGAATCTGGGGATTCAGCCGGAGAGACTCCGACTGCGTGAACATGCCTCAAATGAACTTGCTCACTATGCCCAGGCCTGCACGGATATCGAATACCTCTTTCCGTTCGGCTGGTCGGAACTTGAAGGTATTGCCAACCGCCGGGACTTCGATCTTCGCCAGCATGCCGAACACAGCGGTAAAGACCTGACATACCTGGATCCGGCAACGAAGGAACGCTTTTTGCCTTACGTCATTGAACCCTCCGGCGGAGTCGACCGAGCCGCCCTGGCCTTTCTGGTGGATGCCTACCGGGAAGAAGAGGTGAAAGGAAGTAAACGGGTTGTTCTGGGTCTGCATCCGGAACTGGCTCCGATAAAGGCTGCCGTGCTTCCGCTGTTGCGAAACCGGCCGGAAATAGTGGAGATGTCGCGAAAAATTTATACTGGTTTGCGGAAAAAGATTGTGGTAAAATACGACGACACAGGCGCTATCGGAAAGCTGTACCGACGTCAGGATGAGATTGGGACATTGTATTGCGTGACAGTTGACGTACAGTCCCTCGAAGATAACCAGGTTACGGTTCGGGAACGGGACACCATGCGGCAGGACAGGATTAACGTTGAACGGTTAAACGAATATTTGACTGACAAGGGACTGGCATAATTTAATTTTTGAAAGGAGAATAAGCACTGATGGCTAAGCACGTGTATTTTTTTGGAAAAGGTAAGTCCGACGGAAACGCTACCATGAAAGAATTGCTGGGAGGCAAAGGCGCCAATCTGGCCGAGATGTCCAAGATCGGTCTTCCGGTTCCTCCCGGATTCACCATAACCACCCAGGTCTGCGATTACTATTATAAACACAGTAAAAAATATCCTTCTGATCTGAAGAAACAGGTAGCCGAGAATTTAAAAAAAGTGGAAAAAGCCGCGGGCAAGAATTTTGGTGACGATAAAAATCCTCTGTTGCTGTCGGTGCGAAGCGGCGCGGCTGCTTCCATGCCGGGAATGATGGATACCATCCTTAATCTGGGAATGAATGATAAGGCAGTAGCCGGGCTGGCTAAGCTGACCGGCAACCCTCGCTTTGCCTGGGACTCTTACCGCCGGTTCATTCAGATGTTTGGTGATGTTGCCATGGGTGTGCCCCACGAGTCATTTGAGCATGAGCTCGAAGAGGTAAAGCGGGATATCGCTACCCGTCGTGGCTTGAAGGACGTTACTGAACTGAGGCATGAGGAACTTAACCGGAAGGTTCCGGATACCGATATGGACGTGGAGGATCTTCAGGCCCTGGTCGTTCGTTACAAAAAGATATTCAAAGAAAAAACAAAGAAGGGCTTTCCGCAGAATCCCGAAGATCAGCTTTGGATCTCGGTGAACGCGGTTTTTAATTCCTGGAACAATCCGCGTGCCATTGCTTATCGGGAAATAAATGAGATCCGGGGATTGATCGGCACCGCGGTAAACGTTCAAACCATGGTGTTCGGTAATATGGGCGAAGATTCTGGTACCGGAGTCGGATTTACCCGCGATCCTTCAACCGGCAAAAACGCGCTTTACGGTGAGTTTCTGATGAATGCCCAGGGCGAAGACGTTGTCGCCGGTATCCGCACGCCCCTGCCGATCGAGGTTATGCGGAAAAAGGATAAGAAAAGCTATGATCTGCTTCAGACGATCCGTGTGAAACTGGAGAAGCATTATAAGGACATGCAGGATTTCGAGTTTACCATTGAGCGCGGAAAACTTTACATGCTGCAGACCCGTAATGGTAAACGGACGGCGCAGGCCTCGGTTCAGATCGCCGTGGACATGGTCGCGGAAAAACTCATAGATAAAACCACGGCCGTGACTCGTATCGCGCCGGCTCAGGTCGATCATCTGCTTCATCCGATGCTTAATTCGGTGGAGGAGAAGAAGGCTAAGGTATTGTCAAAGTCCGGATTGCCGGCTTCGCCGGGAGCAGCGGTAGGTCAGGCGGTGTTTACTGCCGAAGAGGCCGCGGCTTGGAAAAAAGACGGTAAGGTTGTTATTCTCTGCCGTCCGGAAACATCACCGGAAGATATCCGCGGCATGCACGCATCGAACGGGATTCTGACCTCGCGCGGCGGAATGACCTCGCATGCCGCTGTGGTCGCTCGCGGCATGGGTAAGTGCTGTGTGGCCGGAGCCGGAGATATCTATATGGATCTCAAGGCAAAGACCATGACTGCCGGTGGCGTGGCAGTTAAACAGGGGGATTGGATTTCCCTTAACGGCAGCCGGGGAATAGTGTATGTTGATAAGGTGGAGCTCATTCCACCCAAGGTCAGTGGCGCGTTCCAGATCCTGATGAAGTGGGCCGATGGAATGCGGATAATGGGCGTAAGGACCAATGCCGATACCCCGGCCGACGCGAAGGCGGCTGTTGAGTTCGGGGCTGAAGGCATCGGACTTTGCCGGACTGAACATATGTTTTTTGAAGGGGAGAGAATTGTCTCCTTTCGTAAAATGATTCTGGTCGCTCCGGAAGTAAAACGGCTGCGCGATGCCATCAGCCAGGAAAATAATCCGGAAAAAATCGAGGTCCTGGAAAAGGAGCTTAAGTCACCGCTGGAAGAGTATTTAAAGGCATTGGCGGAGCTTCTGCCGCTGCAGCGCCGGGATTTTGAAGGGATATTTAAGGCGCTAAAAGGGTTGCCCTGCACTATCAGGCTTCTCGACCCGCCTCTGCACGAGTTTCTGCCGCATGATGATAAGGGGCAGCGGGAATTGGCAAAGGCCCTTGGGATTGCGTATGAGAAGGTCCGCGATACTGTGGAATCGCTGAATGAGTTCAATCCCATGCTTGGACATCGCGGCTGCCGGCTTGGAATCACTTATCCGGAAATAACCGAGATGCAGACCAGGGCCATTATCGAGGCGGCCTTGAACATTAGCCGGAAGAAGGGTAAGGTTAGTCCGGAGATCATGGTTCCGTTGGTGGGGACACTGAAGGAACTGACCTTGCAGAAGGAACTGATACTGGGCACCATTGATAAGATTACTAAAGAAAAGAAACTGAAAAAACTGCCGTTTGTCGTAAAGATCGGGACGATGATCGAGGTTCCGCGGGCGGCCGTAACCGCGGACGAGATTGCTTGTGAGGCTGATTTCTTCTCATTCGGTACGAACGATCTGACTCAGATGGGATGCGGTTTCTCCCGGGATGACGCGGGTCGTTTTCTGGGTGATTATGTAAGTCTTGGAATCTACGAGAATGACCCCTTTCAGTCGCTTGATGTGGACGGAGTCGGCAAACTCGTGGAAATGGGAACCAGTCTTGGACGGAAGACAAAGAAAGATCTTAAAGTCGGGATCTGTGGTGAGCATGGCGGCGATCCTAAATCCATATCTTTCTGTCAGAAGGTCGGACTTAATTATGTCAGCTGTTCGCCTTTTCGGGTTCCGATAGCCCGATTGGCTGCCGCCCAGTCCGCGATTGAAAGTGCCGGGTCGGTTAAAAAACAGCGGAAGCCCGTGAAGAGCAAAAAGAAAAAATAACATGGCAATGGATCCGATCCGCTTGTACCTGCGGGACATAAAAAACATCCCGTTGCTGACCGCGCAAGATGAACTGAAGGTAGCGCGCAAGGCGAAACGGGGGGATTCCTCCGCTCGTAGGTTGATGATCCGCTCCAATCTTCGGCTGGTCGTCAATATCGCCAAAAAGTACAGCTTTTTGGGGGTGCCGATGACCGATCTTATCGAGGAGGGAAACTTGGGGTTGATGCGGGCGGTGCAGAAGTTTGATCCGGCCAAGGGGTATAGATTCAGTACCTATGCCGCCTGGTGGATCAGACAGTACATCACCCGGGCGATTGCCAATCAGAGTAAAACGATCCGGGTCCCGGTCTATCTTACCGAGACAATTACTAAGTGGAAAAAGGTTACTGAGCGGCTGACGCAGAAGCTGGGGCGAACTCCCAGCATGAAGGAGATCTCCAGTAAAATGAAGATTCCTCTCCGGAAGGCCGAGAGACTCAGTGAGATTGTGACCAGAACCACTTCTCTGCACCAGCCGATCGGACCGTTGCCATGACAAGTGGTGTTGGGATCGCAATAAGTATCGCATA
>JAGYOO010000007.1 GCA_018399295.1 Candidatus Omnitrophota bacterium
GACTCAAATCAGATCCTGATCTCTCCAGCATACCCGCGAGGTCCTAACCCGGTTAAAACAGACAGAGCCGGAGGTAATGATCCTGTCTCTGTTCGGAGACAGGGATAGTCATGAAAGACAGACCGGTAAAATCGGGATATTCGACAATATCCGGGAGAGTATTTGCAGGCTGGCTAAAGACCGTAAAAGAATGCGGCTGATCCTCAACTGCGTGATCAATCCGGATAATATCAATGATCTGGCGGCTACCGCCCGGTTGGGGAAAGAGCTGGGCGTTGACCGGGTTCGTTATGAGAATCTTATTTTCCTGACTCCGGCTGAGCTTAAGGTTCACGAACAGTTTTGTTCTAAATTTGAAAATCCGTTTGAATGGAAGACTGTGACTAACATTCAGGCCGTGCCAACGGGAATCGCCGAGAGGGTGCCGAAAATAGTCGCGGAACTCAAGCGCGAGTACGGCAGCTTTGTCAGCTTTAAGCCGCTTCTTGAGTCTGATGAGTTCCGTGACTGGTACCGTGAGGGCTTTCGCAGCCGACGGTTTTGCAGCTTTGTCCGTCATTCCATTTTCATTAAGAGTAATGGGGATGTTATTCCCTGTCAGTTTTTCCCGCATTATCGTCTGGGGAATATACTGGAACAGGGATTAGAGGAGATCTGGGACAGCGATAAACGAAAAAGATTCAATGAACAGCTAAAAACGGGATTGATGCCGGCATGCGTTCGCTGCTGCAAACTTTAACTCTGTCTTCTGTTTACAAGCGTCTGGCAGGCATTTTCAGACAGTATCTTACAGATGAGGCGGCGCTTCGGGTGCTTGATCTGGGTTGCGGCAAGAGAGGGAACTTTGCCGGTTTCTCCGGCTATATCGGCCTGGATAGGCTGAGATACCCGCCAAAGACGGAAGGGAAATTCATTTCGGCCGATGTTTGTGATATCCCCTGTCCGGATCAAAGTTTCGACGCGATAGTATCTACCAGCCTGTTTCATCATCTTGATTTAGAACAGGCCGACCAGGTGGTCAGAGAGATGTCGCGGGTATTAAAATCCGACGGACGGATCATCATCGCTGACGGGGTCTTCCCGGAGTCCGGACTCAATGTTTTTGGACATCTGCTGCGTCATCTGGACCGGGGCCGATACGTGCGGGGCCGGGAGGACTTTCGCCGCCTGTTCCGGCAATGGTTCCAGCTGGAAACAGACATCTTTTTTACACAAGGGATCTATGCCTACAGTGTACTGGTAATGGGGAAGTTGAGAGATAATGAATCGATCTGATAAGGCCTTGATTGCCCTGTCGCTGTTCGCGGCATTGGCCCTGCGGCTGATCGTGTTTGCCGCGGGAGACAATTTTCATGGAATCGCGGCCGGAAAAGTTTTGGAGGCATTGCGGCTTCTGGATCATCCGGAGAATATCCGATCTTGGGTGGTCCCGGCTCACGGACCGATCCATATGTATCTTATTGCTCTCTGCGTCAAACTTTTCAGCCTGCCTTTATTGGTACCCCGACTCTTGAGTTTTCTTCTGGGCATCGGATTGATGCTGCCTTATTTTAAGTTTGTGAGGGGTCAGTTTGGAACAGGTACGGCCCTGCTGTCGTTGTTTCTGCTGGCATTTTTTCCGCTGCACGTTGTGCACAGCACTTTATCCACCGCGGAAACTGCTTTTGTTTTTTTTCTTTTCAGCGGATTCTGGTTTCTGTTGAAAAACCGGGAATCCGGTAAGGTGCGGGAGGCTGTTTTTGCCGGCACGATGCTTGGACTGGCCAGTATGTGCCGGTTCGAGGGAGCGTTGTTTATTATCTTCGCCGTGGGCTTTATCCGGCCGGAGGCACGTTCGCGGGTTGCTTATCTGTTCTGTGCCGGAATTCTTCCAACGCTTTGGTTAAGCGCGAATCTTTTATTGTTTGGCGATCCGATGTTCTTTCTTAAGGCAAGCGATACTGTGGTCAAGTACGAGTTCAGCCAGTTGAAGGCGTACGGGGAGCATGTCACTACCCGGTTGAAGCTGTTTTACTGGCCCGCATGCATGTTCCGGTATTTCGGACTGATTCCGGGTCTGATCGGATTTGCCGGACTGGTCGCGGCGTTTTGGCGCAGGGAGGCGGGGATATTCCGTTTAATGTTTGTCGGACTGCTGGCGGTATTCGTGATGAAAACCCTGCAACAGGAACTGGCTCTGCAGCCGCGTTATGGCATCAGTCTCGGTCTGCTGTTTATTCCGTTTATTGCCCACGGGGCCCTGCGCTTTTCCCGCGTTCGTTGTGGCCGGGGACTGATCGCCGCGCTGCTGTTGCTGATGGTTGTCCGCGGCAGTTACAATGCCTTGCGCCTGACTCCCCGAGCACCCTCCTGGCTAAAACCGGCAGCCCGGTTCCTCAGTCAGCGGATGGATAAAAAAGACGGACTGATTTTCCTGGATTGCGATGATGACAATTTTAAGGAGCCGTTCAAACTTGTTTCCGGAATTCCGGTTAACCGGTTCGCTGATTTTGAAGGTTACGGCACTCATGTCGAACTCATCGAACCGGAGGCTCGGAATAAGGTCCGGTATCTGGTACTGATTTCCAAAGAACGGGCATTGTTGAATCACCGGAAATTGTACGGAGATGAACAGTGCCGGATATACGAAAGGGCCCAGTAATTTGAAAACGCTGATTGATCCGGGGTGGATAATGAGAAACCAGACAATCTGGATCGTGCTGTCGGCATTTTTTATCCGGCTGGGACTTCTGGTATTCAGTGACAACTTTCTCAATGCTGAGCCGATGGAATATCTTATCGCCGCGTTGGAAGTCCTGAGCAATTCCGGTCCGGTTGGCATCGTAAATCTGCAGCAGTTGCCGCTGCACAGCTACTCGATTGCGGTTGCGGTCGCCTTAGGCAGTGACCAGCTGTTGTCGGCCCGGTTCCTAAGTCTCGTGTTCGGGACACTGACCTGTTTCCCGTTCTATTTGCTTGTCCGCCGGCTGTTTAATAAAAAGACCGCGATTGTCGCTCTGGTGATGTTTGCCTTCTGGCCGGCCCACGTTCTGGTAAGCGTGTTGACCCTGCCCGACGCGGTCGTTCTGTTTCTGATTATCTGTGCTATGTATTTTCTCGCGCAGCAGCGTCCGCTGCCCGCGCTTGGCGCGTTGTCCGCGGCCGCGGGGTTTAGTTTCCTGGCTTGGATGCTAATTCTTCCGGCCGCAGTTTATGCCTTGGTCATTCCCGGCAAATGGGTCAAACGGCTGGTTAACGGAGTTCTGGTTCTTGGCTCATTGATGTTTCCGCTTCTCTGGGGCATGATTCTGGAAAATTATTACCAGCCCGCGGGAGGAATTTTTTCTCTTAATGGATTCTTCGTTGCTCATCCAGCGGTCTTTTTGTCGATGTTTATCCAGAAGGTCATTGCCTCATTTCAGGTGGCCGTGGACGGCGGCGGGAAATGGCTGGCGCTACCAGCCTTCGCGGGGGTGGCTCTGGCTGTCCGTTCTCCCCGGCGTCAGCAGGCGGTTTACTGGATACTGACCATTTTGATTGTAGCGGGCCTTGGGCTGTTTCGGTGCGAACTCCGGGTGACTTCTCAGGCAGAGCTGTTGGCCGGAGTAATGATAATACCGTTCGTGATCGAAGGATTGCGCCGGATTCTCCGGTCGAGTCCTGCTTTTAATCTGATAATCCTGTCTGTCTGCGTAATTATGGCGTTCAGGATTGTACAGCACCGGCCGGTGCTGCCGGCAGAGGTTCGGGAGGTGGCAGAGTGGCTAAATCAGAATCTGGAAATTGAAACCAGGGTATTGGTGAGAAAAGATAGTAACGGATATTATTCAGCGATTGCCATGCTCAGTGGACTGCCGCCGGGTAATTTTATATTTAGGAATGTCCATCAGATTGTTTCCGGCGATGATTATTTATTGAGTTACATTGAAAAACCAAAAGGATCAGTAACGGTAAAAGAATGGCAGAATTTTATCCTGGTTCATCCGGCCCGTTGATTACGTTTGTCAGCCGGGAAAGTTCGGAGATGCCCGCGGTCCGCGTTCGCGGCCATGGTTTTGCCGGAGTATTGCGAAGCGCGGGGATGAGGGCTGAGGTCTTTTCTTACGCGGACCAGTTGAATGCCGCCTGCGGGGAACGGGAAAAGACTTTAAGGGCGCGTGATAAACTGTGTCTTAATCTGCGGGCGCTGCGCCGGCTGCATCAACCTGATCGTGTTCTGGTGATTCAGAGGTTTAATTATCACAGCCTGGCGCCGTTTCTGTTAAAGATTGCAGGCCAAAAGCTGATCCTGGATCTGGACGATTGGGAGGCCAGAGAGGAGCTCCAGCCGGGACGTCTGCCTTTTTCCGGCGCGGAAGCGGGAATGCGGCTGTTGGCGCGCAACAGCTGTTTCTGTCTGGCGGCCAGCCGCTTTCTTTTTGATTATATTTCCCGGTTTAATCGGAATGTCGCGTATGTACCTACCGGAGTGAACACCCGGGTTTTTCAGCCGCAGGAAAAGATCCCGCGTCCGGAAACCGTTCTTTCCTGGATCGGGACGGTTCATCGCCCGGACAATATTGAGAATTTGAGATTTCTGATCGAATGTTTTAAGGAATTGACCCGGATTCACTCATCGGTCAGACTTGAGATTGCGGCCAAAGGAGTCTATCTGGACCAGTTGAAGGAACTGACGGCTGACGAAAAAAGTATCTGTCTTGTTGATTGGATGCCGCCGGAGCGGGTCCCTGAATATCTAAGCAGGGTTGATATCGGGGTAATGCCGTTGATCCAGCCCAGCCGGTTTAACCGGGCAAAAAGTCCAACCCGTTTGTTTGAGTACATGGCTATGGGAAAACCAGTTGTTTGTTCTCCGACCGGAGAGGCGGGGGAGATCATTGAAGACGGGATAGAGGGATTTTTGGCCCGGAATCAGGACTCGTTTGTCATTGCGTTGAAACGACTGCTGGAATCTTCCCGGCTTCAACGGGAGATGGGGCTTAGGGGCCGGCAAAAAGCAGTGCAAAAATATTCATTAGAAATAATCGGCAAAGAACTGATAAGGGTTTTTACAGGTATATGAAAATGAATATCGCTAAAATAGGTATTCCCGTTTTGCTGTCGAGGATATCCTCCTGTTTTGTTCCGGTGTTTGTCGGCTGGGATCTGACCCGTCGTTGCAATCTGAACTGTCTTTACTGCCGGGTGCCTGAGGAACCGGTGGGGGAAGAATTGTCGACAGCTGAGGTCTGCCAGGGGATTGAAAATCTGAGCCAGGCGGGAACGGTAAGGATTCACTTTGGCGGGGGAGCGGTTCCGCTGCGCGAAAAGAAAGAAGTGTAATGAAGATTTTAACGTTAAACTCTATTGGAATTGATAGACATGGTTTTCATATAATTCACTCGCCCAGCCGATGGAGTGAAGGGGTCAGAGATTCGTGTCACTGGTTCACTTATTATCCCTGGGAGCTGGCCTATCTTACTTCTCTTCTTAAACGTGAGACAGAGCATGAGGTGCGAATGGTGGATGGCTGTCTGGAACGGTTGGACGCGGAGGGCTTGTTTAATCGTCTGGTCCGGGAAAAACCGGATATGCTGGTGCTGGAGTGCGCGAGTCGGACAATCGATGAAACTTTGGAAGTCGCGTTCAGGCTTAAACGGAAATACGGTACGGTTCTGGTCCTTGCCGGACCGCATGCCACTGCTTTTCCGGAAGAGCTCAAATCGGCCGGTGTCGATCATATCTGTCGGGGTGAATACGAGTTTACCGTGCTGGATCTTGTCCAAGGAAAGCCGGTGGAAGATATTCCCGGGCTTTATCCCAATCCGGATCGGGACTTGCTTGACGTAAATCTGCTTCCTTTTCCTGAAGATGACGACGTTAGCCGATTCAGTTACGCCGATCCGGGAGAGCCCAGTTCCGAATATCGGGAGATTCAGATGTATGCCTCCCGTGGCTGTCCGATGTCCTGTGGATTCTGCGTTGCCCGTCATGTCTATTACCGGCGTCCGAATTGGCGCCCCCGGCGGGTCGAGAACATTATTTCCGAAATCGAAAGTATGCGAAGGAAGTATCCGGAAATGGAGGGAATATTTTTCGATGAAGAAGCGCATAACGTGGAGCGTGAATTCAGTCTTCGACTCTGTTCCGCCATCCGCCGGGCAGGGCTGAATAACCTGCATTATGAGGCAATGTGCGATATCCGGTTTCTCGACGAAGAAGTGTTGCGCCGGATGAAAGAGGCATGCTATTATAAACTTCGGATAGGGATAGAATCCGCCAGTGATAAGGTGCTGCAGGGTGTGAATAAACCGGGTCTGGATCAGGCCCTGGTGCGGCAGCGGCTGAAATCGATCAAGAAGCATAAGTTGAAAACCCACGGAACCTTTATATTCGGTGCCCCGGGGTCTGATGCCAAAGAAGACGGCAAGACCGTCAGACTTATCCAAGACCTGGTCGCGGCGCGCCTGCTGGATAATCTCCAGATTTCTATATGTACGCCACAGCCTGGCACTCCTTTTTTTGAATCAGCAGTGCGTAACGGACTTTTGAAGAATTGTGACTATCAGCGGTTCGATGGCGGAAATTTCGCGGTAGTAAGTTATCCCGGTTATTCGTCAGAACAAATCGAAGCGGTTCGGGAAAAAGCTGTTCTGGTGCGCGACCATTTTATTCTCAAAAAAAGGATAGGGGAGAAAAGCCTTTTTACCTGGGCCGGATCAGTGGTTCGGCGCTATGGGCTGGTGAAAACAGCAGTGAAAATCATGCGAAGATTAAAAAGAGAGGTAAAATACCATTGGTTGAACAATCGGTAAGTTGTGTGATCGCTGCCTGGAATGCCGAGCGTTTTTTGCGGGAGTGCATTGCCGTGGCGCTGGAACAGCCGGAAATAATGGAAGTTATAGTAGTGGATAACGCCTCTTCCGATGAAACTTCAGCCATCGCGGAGAGCTTCAAAGACCGGGTGCTTATTCTCCGGAACGAAAAAAATCGGGGATTCTGCTCAGCCAGTAATCAGGGGATAAAAATTGCCCGGGGTGAGTATATCCTGCTGCTTAACAGCGATGTTGTCCTGAGAAAAGACTATGTGAGAGAGTTGCTGAAGTGCCTGAAGCGTAATCCGCGGGTAGGCATGGTCCAGGGAAAGTATCTGCGGATGGACGGGAAGACGATCGACAGCCTGGGGTTGAAATTAAGCGCGGGTAAACGCTTGTATAATGTCGCTGACGGTAAGAAGGATTCGCCGCGGTATAATTCGGAGCGGGAGATTTTCGGTCCATGCGCGGCTGCGGCGGTTTACCGACGAAAAGTGATGAATGATATTGTCTGCAAAGAAGAGTATTTCGATCCTGATTTTTTCTTTCTCGTGGAAGACTTTGACATTGCCTGGAGGGCAAGACGTTGGGGGTGGAAGGCCCGGTATGTACCTCAGGCGGTCTGTCTGCATTATCGTGACAGCAGCGGACATGATTCCGGCTATAAACAGTTTCTTTCTTTTCGAAACCGCTATTTTCTTCTGATTAAAAATATGACATTATTCTCAGCATTTTTGTTTATTCCGTTTTTTCTGTTTTATGATGTTCCGAGATTCGGGTATCTTTTTATCACCAATCCGTTTGTCCGGAAAAACCTGCGTTCTATTATCAAGGCTATAATCCGGCTGAAAAAGAAATGCGCGAATTTTTCTTATGAAGAATATAACCAGGCGGCAGTTTCTTAAGGGAGGGTTGGGACTGGGAGCGGCTGCTTTTCTGTCGCCGTTGTCAGCAGTTGCGGCATCCTGCCCGCGTTTCCCCCTGACTTCGGTAGCAGTGATAAAAGGCCTGAATATCGAAGATATTACTGAACAGGCTCTTAACTCTATTGGAGGCATGGGCAGTATCGTCCGTCCGGGAGAGAGGGTATTTATAAAACCGAATTATATTGCCGGAGGATTGATGGGGCACGATCCGGTGCGTTCGGGTGAGATCCCCCATCCGGATGTCGTGGCAACGGTTGCCCGGGAATGCGTGATTGCCGGCGCGTCAGAAGTTGTGATTGGAGAATGGTTTGAGCGGCCTCTCCATATCCTGTATGGCGGACGGGAAGGCAAAGAGGGCGCCCAGATTAAAAGGCCCGTGGAGTTGATAAATAAGAGATACGGGGCGAAGGTCTTTCTGGTAGACCTTCGCCGGACGACAAAAAAGTTTATTTATATACGGAGTCAGACCAGTCTGGAATATCTGGCGGTTCCTGATTCAGTCATCAGAGCGGATAAAATAATCTCAGTTGCGGTCCTAAAAACTCATCACACGCCGATATCGGTTACCTTTGGAATGAAAAATTTCGTGGGTATTATGCCCAGCGTGCTATATGGCGAGCCGCGGATGAAGCTGCATGAGGCCGGGATAAATCAGGTGATCCTGGATATTGTCCGGGGAATTAAACCGGCTTTGACTGTGATCAGCGGAGTGTGCGGCATGGAGGGAGAAGGCGTTGTCCGGTCTTTTGGAGGAAAATCGGTGGATGTGGCGGAACGGATCGGCGGGTGTTTGGTTCTTGCCGGCCGTGATCCGGTGGCAGTTGACGCTACCGCTGCCCGGCTGATTACCCGGAACTGGGTTCCCCGGCCGAGAAACGAAGACCTTGGAGTCCCCTGGCACATAACGCATCTGAGGGAGGCCTGCCGGCAGGGGATCGGAGAGATCCGAAAATCAAGGATAAATATCGTGGGAAATAAATTAAGTGAGGTTGCTATGTCATGGGAGATGCCGAAGGGGGTGTATCCTGAATTTTAAAGCTTTCGGCCTGTTCCTGCTAATTTTATTTATGTTTTTCTGCCCGCCTGATCTCCGGGGAGAAACCGGGGTGGCGGCCGGGGCTAGGAACATTCAGGGGTGGGAGCATTCTTTTATTAACGGGACGGCGGTGGCGATGGGTGATTCCGCGTCTGAGGTGGGAAAGGTTTCTCTGGAGGTGCCGGCTGACGGCGCTTATCAGCTGTTCGTCCGCCTTTATCATGACTGGAGAAATAATATTCCGTTTGTATACTTTATCGGGAAAAGCAGTATGACCGGGAGGATCTACGGCGGATCATTTTTTTCAGAAACACGCTGGTATCTTCCCCCCGGAATCGGACGATGGGAATATCGCAGTTTCGGTCCGGAATTCTGGGATCTGAAAAAAGGTCCGCTGGAGATAGAGTTCTGGTTAGAGTCCGTGACAGACTGTTGGACTCAGAAAACGGGACAAATAGAGGGAAAGTTAGCATTGGCTGAGTTTCGTCTTGTTCCGGTAGTGGGTGGGATTCGGAAAACAAAAAAAACAGAAAGCGAAAGAAACAGGATGGGTATTGATTTTAATGGTTCGGCAAAGGATTATTGTGAATAAAATCTTAAAGGGTCTGCCGTTGAAAGTCTGCCGTACCCGTGTTCATTTTCCATTTTTAAACGTTCTTGTTTTTCTGGGAGGACTGTTTAAAAAAAAGAATAAGGAACTTCATATCCGGAGGTTTGAAAATTCCTTTAAGGAATACAGCCGGACTGCGAACGCGATTGCGGTATCCTCTGGAAAGATCGCTCTCTATCTGTGCCTGAAAGCCTTGAATTTTAAAAAGGGAACAGAGATAATTCTGACGGCTTATACCGTGTCCGAAGTGGCCGATATTATTGTTCTTTGCGGTTTAAAGCCGGTGTTTATCGATATTGACCCGGATACCGGGAATATGGACGATTCGCTCATCGAGTCCAGGATCAACAGCAGGACCAGAGCACTGCTGATGACCCATATGTACGGCAACCCATGTGATGTGGATAAAATCACGGAGTTATGTCAAAGGCACGGAATCGTATTGATCGAAGATGCCGCCCAAGCTTTGGGCGCGGAATATAAGGGGCGAAA
This sequence comes from Candidatus Omnitrophota bacterium, assembly GCA_018399295.1. Taxonomy (GTDB): domain Bacteria; phylum Omnitrophota; class Gorgyraeia; order B26-G9; family B26-G9; genus M55B170. Next base: position 9,838 of record JAGYOO010000007.1, read on the forward strand.
AGCAGGAACTTTCGGAAAGGTAGGTTACTTCAGTTTTGGGTTTCTCAAAAATCTGAATACTTTAGGCGGAGGAATGATTATCAGTAACGATGATCTTCTGGCCGAACGCATAAGACAGGAAAACAGCCGGTTTTCCGGGGCCTCGACCGTAAAGCTGATGAGAAGGCTGGTCCTTGTATACGCGCTGAACATATTTACTAACCCCATTTTTTTTACGGTGTGCGTCTATCCATTGCTCCGGCTTTTTCCTGAAAACAAAAGAAGAAGCCTGCATCAGGTTTTCGCCGGAAAAAAATTAAAGGCTGTTGATCTGGAAAAACTCAAGTACAGGTTTTCTTATTTGCAGGCCGGGCTGGGCTTGCGGCAGATTTGTCGGATTGAGTCACAGAACGAAAAAAGAATCAGAAATGCTGATCTTTACAATGAGGCCTTTAAGTTTCCGATAGCGCCGAAGATATTTTTCCAACGGGAAGGCTGCAGGAATATATATCTGAATTATGTAATAAGGGTAAAGAAACGGGATATTCTTGCCGAAAAGTTGTTTGCAAAGGGTATTGATATAGGGCAGGGGCTGATCGGCTCCTGCCCGGAGTTGGAGAGGTACATGGAGTTTGCGGCAGAATGCCCGCAGAGCCGGGCCTTGCAGGAAGAAAACCTTTATCTGCCGGTTGATCCCTTCCTGTCCCCCCTCGAGGTTATCAAAATAGCCGAAGCAGTAAGACAGGAGTGTGCCGATTTATGAACAGAAACGGCTTGGAAAACATGATGAGTGTTGATTGGGAGGACTGGTATCAAACAGAGTCCTTTCGCCGGCTGTATCCGGTCCATACCTGGGGCAATCTGGCAGGTCGGCTTCCCGAGACTACCCCCAGAGTTCTTGACGCGCTTTCCGCAGGAGAGTGTAAGGCTACATTTTTTGTCGTTGGTTATAACGCAAAACGCTATCCGCATTTATTGAAAGATATCGTTCGGAAGGGGCATGAAGTGGGGCTGCATGGGTATGATCATACATCCGTATTTAAACAGGATTCGAAAACATTCAGTAAAGAGCTGATCTATTGCCGAAAAATGATTGAAGACATTACTGGGAAGGAAGTTACTGGTTTTCGGGCTCCAAACTGGTCAATAACTCCCGCTGTATTTTGGGCCCTGGATATCCTTAAAGAGCAGGGGATCCGGTATGTGTCCGGAATGGATCAACAGCTCTTTCTTAGGTATGAGTTCTGTTTAAACCCGGAATTAATCCAGTTTCCGAGAAACTCTCTCAAGGCAGGTCCTTTGGTCGTTCCGTTTGGCGGCGGGTTTTTTCTCAGGGCATATCCATATCCACTCACGAAACTTCTCGTTGAACGGGTTAATCGGCAGAAACAGCGGGTTCTGTGTTATATCCATCCCTGGGAGTTGGATGAGAATACTCCGTGTAAGGGGATGACTCAGTTCTGGCGAATAGTAACTACTTTTAATCTCAAGAAGATGAAGAAAAATATTACCCGGTTTCTTAATGATTTCAACTTTGTCCCGATAGGAGATGTGATCAAAAGTGTGTAGGAAGGTTCTGCTGCTTAATCCGCCTTCCTTAAGGCCGATTTCCCGTGATTACTACTGCAGTCATTTTTCAAAGGCTGGATATGCCTGGCAACCCGCAGACTTAACTGTGTTAAGCGGAATCCTGAATGAATCATGCCGGGTAAAGGTGCTTGACGCTTCCGCGGCCGGATTTAAACAGGATTATGTAATGCGGTTTATCAAGGAGTTTGCTCCGGAGGTTGTTGTTTGCCTGATGGGGGTAGCGGCATGGAGCAGTGACAGGCAGTTTGTCAAAGAATTGAAAAAACAGCATAATTGCTTTCTGGCGGTAAGCGGCGATTATCCGAGGGCTGAACCTGAGCGGGTATTAAAGGATATCCCGGAGATCGATTTTGTTATCAACGATTTTACCGATCCCGGTCTGGCCGGGATGGTCGCCGAACCTCAGCATTTCCCGAAAAAGTTTTCATCTTCTGGTCTTAACAGCCGGAAAGTGTCTTATCCATTACCGAGGCATGAGCTGTTTAATCTTAACCTTTATCACCTCCCGCATTTGCACCAGCACCCCTTTGTTACGGTGATGACTGACTTCGGCTGCCCTTTCAGCTGCGGATTTTGCTCGTTCGAGCGAATTCCATTCAGAACCCGCGAACCGGCGGATGTCGACCTGGAGCTGCGGGGCCTGCGGAGGCTTGGCGTTAGAGAGGTTTGGCTCAGAGACCAGAGTTTCGGCTCGGCTGTCGCTCACGCTAATGAGATATGTAATGTGTTCAAGGCTCAAAAGCCCGTTTTTTCCTGGAGTTGTGAGATGAGAGCGGATGCCGTAACCCCCGGATTACTGCTTATGATGAAGCAGTCGGGTTGTCATACCGTGATGCTCGGCGTTGAGAGCGGGAGTGACGAAGTGCTTAAACGGCATAATAAGAAGACCGATACAGGCAGGATAAGACAGGCTTTTGATACGGTTCGCCGGACAGGACTGTCAACAGTTGCTCACTTTATCGTCGGCCTCCCGGGAGAAGATCTCGCTTCATTGGATAAGAATGTTGATTTTTGCCTCGAATTGGATCCTGACTACGCGTCGTTTAATATAGCGGTTCCTCTTCCGGGTACTTCAATGCGAGAAGATGCCGGATTGGAAGGTTGGACTGAAGGTCCAAATGCCGATTTGGACAGTTCATGTTCTTTCCCCGGCTGGGCGGCTCCCGGGCTTACGGCGCAGCAGGTATGGGATAAATATCGTCGGGCAGTTAAAAGTTTTTATCTTCGACCGTCATATATCAGGAAGAGGATAGTCTCTGACATGGGAAACGCTTATCGGAGAAGATACCTGCTGCGGCAGGGATTTGAGTTTTTGCGAAACCCTGTTCTGAAAAAATATTAACTGTGTTATTGTAGAGGCTCTATTGAAAAATCGTATTAACGGAGATCAGAACGGCAGGGTTCTGGTAACAGGCGGCAGCGGTTTTATCGGACAGCACCTGGTCCGGGCGCTGCTTGCCGCGGGAAGAAAAATCAGGTGCCTGGCATTCAAAGGAGAAGAATGGCCAAAGGACCTTTCGGGATCGGAGATCTTTCCGGCGGACCTTCTTGATCCCGTTTCCCTGAAAGGAATTGGGCAGGATATAGACACCGTGTTTCATTTAGCTGCTTTTGTCGATCCGCCCGTTCGTTTGATTTACAAACGGGCTGATTTGAAAAATAAGTATTTTGACGTCAATTGCAAGGGGACAAGTAACCTTCTTGATAACTGCGGACAGGTAAAGAGGTTTATTTACCTGAGCAGTACGGCGGTAATCGGTCAGGGCAGTCCGCAGACGGAAGAATCTCTCTGCCGGCCCGCGAGTGATTACGGGTTCAGCAAGCTCGAGGCGGAAGAACGCCTTCTGCGGTTCGCTAAGCAGAAAAAAATATCCGCGGTTATCCTTCGGCCGGCTTCAGTCTATGGTCCGGGAGATTTCTCCTGGCTGCCTGTTTTTCGGTCGGTCTTACGGCAGAATGTGCTTTTCCCGGGGGCGGGGAAAAATCTGTGGCAGTCTCTTTTTGTCGGAGATCTGGTGGATGTGATGTTAAAGGCGGAAAACAGGGGAGGGGATGGAAGTATCTATCTTCTGGCGGAAGACTCTTGTTCTCTGCGGGTTTTTCTGGCCGAGGCGGCAGCGGCCGCCGGAGTGAAAGTCCGAATAATAAGCTTTCCTCCCGCGATGGCTTTTTGCGCGGCCGGAATTAAACAGTTTTTGGAAAACATCTTTAAAGTCAGGATTTTTCCGTTTGGAGTCGATCTTAGTGTAGACCTCGTAAAGCGGCTTACGCGCGACCGGGCGTGTTCCTGTGAACGGGCGAAGCAGGAGTTGGGATTCAAATGTTCAGACCGGCGTCAGAACCTAAGACTTCTTTATGAATGGTATAAAGATAATAAATTGGTGTGATCAAAGGGAAGCGGCAATCCACACAGAGGATTACAGTGAGAGTTTTACTCGTTCAGCCCGCGTTTAAAAAAACGGAAATATCCTATCCCCTCGGACTGGCGTATCTTTCCTCAACGCTTAAACAGCATGGACACGAGACAATCGGCATAGATCTTTCTTTCAACAGTAACGCGGAAGCCGTAAGCCTTGTCCGAGAGAAAAGGATCGATCATGTGGGGATAAGTCTGACAAGTTTCAATCTTTCTTCCGGCCTTGAGTTTCTCCGCTATCTGCGTAATAATGCGGCAGTCCCGGTGCCGGTGGCGTCAATATCCGAATAAAAA
>JAGYOO010000070.1 GCA_018399295.1 Candidatus Omnitrophota bacterium
CGTCTGGCGGCACAAGGATGTCGTTTGGTTCGATTACGGCAGCGAGGTTAGCCTCTTCGTTATATACGGGTAACAGGATATGGATCATAATTGGGTATTATTCTATCAGATTTTCAGAGTTTTTTTTGATTACATTTTTCGGTTTTAAAACGCAAGGTATTCTCTACTGTTTCCCCTGCCGTAAGAAAACTTCCCGTATCTTTCAATCGGCTCAGCAAAGTTTCCAATATTCTCATCCGCGTCTTCAGCGGCATTACAAACGGCAGCTTCAGACCGCAGGCCTGGGTGTCAACGAAATCAATACCATGCAGTACCAGGCACATGACCTCAACCCGAGGGATCAGGGAGAGTGCCAGCCCGGGGCCGCAGAAAAAAAGCATGGTCCCGGTAAGCGGAATCCGGAGAAAGCGGGAGACCGACACCGGAAGCTCGGCAAGCCCGGCCGCTCCCCTTTTCCAGGGACGGTTTATGTCCGGACGGTAAGGAACCTGACAGGCAAGCCCGGAAAGCAGGCTGCCGGTGTCTATGGTTTTAAAAGATTTTTTCAGGATGACATGAGCGGTTTTAAGAAGGAGCGGATACGAAAAAGAAGGCAGAATCGAAGCGTCATAATCATAACCCAGAGACTCCAGCACCTTCAAATATCCGGGATTCAGATTGTAAGCCGGAGAACGGAATCCTCGCGGCTGAAATCCGTTGTCAATCAACAGCTGATGACAGCCATTGATCTGCGCGTAAAGTCTTTCCCTGGAAAGGCGGGTAAAATTTCCCGGGTGGGTCAAGGTATGATTGGCCAATTCATGGCCCCTGGCTGCCGCCTGTTTCAGAATTCGGATATTTTCGGAAAGCTTAAGATCGCGGCCGACACAAAAAAATGTCGCCTTTATGCCAAATCGGGAAAAAAGCTCCAGAATCGACTTCAGGCCCTGAGAGTAAACAGGATCAGGAGACCTTTCCGGTTCCCGGGACAAACCGCCAAGGTAGTCGCGATAGGTCCAGACGCCGTCAAGATCAACCTGAATCGATATCAGCATTTTTCCATGATCCTTTTACTCAACAGCGTGCTCTTTTCAACACACCCGTCAAGACTCTTTAACATGTTCCCGGTATCTGCCAGTTCGGTCAGGTAAAGGCTGTTCAGCCGTCCCCGGCAACTCTGCCGCAGCGTCAGCAGCCGCGGACTCAGTACCGGTTCGACCCGTTCGGCAGCTGATATCCATTCCTCCTGAATCCAGTCAGGACTGAAGGCCGGATTTATCCGGATCAAAAACCGCTTAAATTTCGCAACCGGATCCGCGGGAGGTAAAGTTCCGGCAGGATAATATATCGGGAAATATACGAGATTCTCACCAGTCAATGACGCGGTATCCACGCAGACTGCCTCTTCATTAGAGACAGAACTGATAAACAGCCAGCGCCCGGAACTAAGTGGTTTTTTCAGTCGGAATATCGGGCAAACAATGGAAAGATAGTTCAATGAAAAATCCGGCCCCAGGCTGTCCATCAGTCCGGGAAATATCCCGGCAGTTTCCATCAACGGGATAGTGGAAACCAGAATATCATATCTCTCTTCATTGCCGTGAGCGGTCTGAACCAGCCAGCCAGCGGTTTCCCGCATTATTCGCGTAACCAGAGTATTCGTCCGGATGCTTCCGCGAAGCTTTAAACTGTTCTCCCAGGCGTTGAATAATTCCCGCGTGCCTCCGGCAAGGCAACCGATCCGGTTATTCTTCCCTTCCTTGCAACGGGCGAGCAGATAAGCCGCGCTTACACTCGCGGCAGAAGCACCGAATTTATAGCTAAGGGCCTGCGGCATGAGCGGGACGGTTCCAAAGTAACGGAAAAACTGTTCTAAAGACATTTTTCCCAGTTTTTGCCGCGGCAGGAGAAACAGCGCCGCCAGGGCGGTAAAAGTCTGCCAAAAGCTGCTGCCGGACAGGCGGAGAATGTCCAGAGGCCCGTTCAGGTCTAACGCGAGCTGATCTTCGGGATAGACTATCTGACCCGCTTTTTTCCAAAACAGGCGGTCCCCAAGGCCGACGGATCTTATCTCCGCGAGCAGATTTTTATCGTTTTGACTGAAGAAATGATTAAACCTGTTCGGCCCGGTCCTGTCTACTTCGGCACAGAGTCCGCCGGTTACTGGTTCGCGTTCAAAAACAGTAACTCTAAACTTGCGGCTTAACCGGTTGGCGATCAGTATTCCGCAGGCCCCGGCCCCGATTACACAGACAGTTTTCTTGCTCATGAGAGTAAAAGTGACAGCGCCAGCCGGAACTTTCGCAACAGTCCGGCCGGACCCGCCTTGGTAAGGATTTTCATTATATAGCCCGGCCTTAAATAGAACCGTCTTACGCAGCGGTTCCGCAAACTCCATATCTGTCTTCCGCTCAATCTCCCGTTCCCTCTCCGGGGCTGCAGGCAGCGGTTAAATCCATACTCTTCGTCCTCTGCCTCCTGCCGCGGCAGCTGTTTGCGCAACGGAGTGCCGAAGTCCGGAACATAGACCGAGAAGGAGGCATAGTCGCAGTCCAGGCTTCTTGCCAGCCGGCCGGTTTGGAGGATGCTTCGCGCGTCCTCTCCCGGAAGTCCGAGCATGAAAAAGCCAATGGTCGCAATACCCGCCTCCCGGCAAAGGCTGAAGGCCGCTTTAACTGCTTCCAAGGTCAGCGGCTTACCCAGGGAACGACGCAGCTCGCTGTCCGCGGTCTCGACTCCCAGCTGAATGGTGTGACAGCCGGACTGTTTCATCACGCGCACAAGGTCCCGATCAATGCAGTCAATCCGGGTTAGGCAGTCCCAACTCAGGCCGAGTTTTTTCATCAGTCCGCAGACCTCCAGGCAATGCTCCCGCTTGGCGGAAAAGGTGAAATCCGAAAAATGGACCTCCCGGATACCCAGCCGCCGGATCGCTTCCAGTTCTTGCCTGAGATTATCCAAAGACCGCAACCGCCATTTCATCCGGGAACCGATACAAAAACCGCAATCATAAGCACAACCAAACGAGGCAAGGACACTGGAGAACGGAAGATGTCTGGCCTGGGGGGTAAAATATTTCCGGAGCGGGAACAGGTCATGACGCGGAGACGGGTAAGAAAATTCACGGATCAAGGCTTCGTCCAGGACGGGATTTTTCTCTTCACGACAGCGTATCCCTTTCAGCCCGGTCCGGCTGCCCCGCAGGAACTCCTGGACTGAAGCACTGGTAAAGTCGGTAATCACGGCATCAGCCGGAGAATCTTCTCTCAGGTATTTTTCCGGAGCAAAGAGGGCGTACCCTCCGTTAATCAGCAGTGTTATCGCGGTTCTGCTTTTAAGCAAATGGAAAAAACTGAAATCCTCGTCCTTGCTGGCGGTAGAGGTAAGCGAGATCACCGCGTCCGGCGAAAACCGGCTTATCTCCCGAAGGCAGACGGAAACACTTTTATTTTCAGCAATCGCATCAATGACCTTCAACTCAAAGTCGTGCTTCAGCTTGCCGCTGAGTGCCAGCAGATCCACGGCTGGCCAGTAGTAAGAGCTTTTAGCGGAAGAGCTGCAGTATTGATCGCGCAGATAACGCAGTCTTCCGGGAGGATTCAGCAGGAGAACCTTTTTCATCGCAGTTTGAGTATAACACAACCCGAAAAAAGTTTCAAATATCACTATTTCTTTTTCCTTATGCAAATAAAAGGGTTATGTTCCCTTACGGCTAGTCGTCTTCTTGCTTTCCCTTGTTTATTCAGTTATAATGCGTGGCGGAGGAAAAGAATGGTTTTTAAGCAGCGGCTTATTCAAAAACAGGTTCAGAAGATGATAATGTCGCAGAAGATGCAGCAGTCAATGCATATCCTGCAACTTCCGATATTGGAACTAAACCAGCTTATTGCCCAGGAGATCGCGACTAATCCGGTGCTGGAGGAGATCGCGGTTGTCCCGGAAGGCGTTGAATCCGGCCCCAGGCTGGACCTTAAAGACGATAAACAGCTTATCCGGCAGATGGAATGGCTGGACAACGACAATGTCTGGAGCGCGGATTTTCTTGACCGCAGCCGCATTGCCGAGGCCGGAGAAAAGAAAGATTTTCAACAAAGTCTTATCAGTCGTTCGGTGTCTCTGCAGGAAGAACTCATCCAGCAATTCCGGCTGGCAAATGAAGATGAAGCCCTGTTTCCGACCGCGGAGCAGATTATTGGGAATATCGATGAAAACGGGTACCTTACAGTCCCTTGTTCAGAGATCGCCGCGTTTCTCGATTGTCCGATCGAGCATATCGAAACTGTTCTGGAAATGATTCAGCAGCTTGATCCGGCGGGAGTGGGGGCGCGGGACCTGCAGGAATGCCTGCTGATACAGCTGCTTCGTCAGGGCCGCGGCGCCGACTCTCCCGAGGCGGCCATTGTCTCCGGGCATATCGACAACCTCGCCCGGAAACGTTTCAACCGGATCGCAAAGGCACTCGGGCTCTCCCCCTCCCAGGTTAAAAAATACGCGGAAAGAATCGGCCGGCTTGATCCCAAACCCTGCCGCGGTTTTGCGACGGCAGCAGTCCGGATCGTCCCGGATCTGATCCTGGAAAAAAACGGAGAAAAATTCGAGATTATCGTAAACAGCCGCACTCTGCCGCGGTTATCAATAAGCCGCATGTATAAAAAGATGCTTAAGGATAAAAGCTGTTCCGAGGAGGCACTGACGTTTATCCGGGAAAAACTCAAAAACGCTCAGTATTTAATAAGCGGGCTTTCTCAGCGGCAGTACACTCTGCAAAGGGTCGGTCAATGCATCATGGAATTCCAAACGGAATTCGTCAATACAGGCTCTTTCAACCTGAAGCCGATCACACTAAGGGATATCGCGGAGAAACTTGAACTTCATCCTTCCACGATAAGCCGAACCGTGGCGGGCAAATATATCCAGACCCCGCACGGAACACATGCCTTAAAAAGCTTTTTTTCACAGGCTGTCGCCTCCGAGACCGGAGACGATATCTCGAATCAGAAGGTAAAGTCGGTTATTATGGAGATGATCAAGACCGAGCCGGAAGACTCGCCTTTAAGTGATCAGAAGATCGTATTTTTATTAAAAAACAGCGGCATGAATATCTCCCGCCGAACGGTTACTAAATACCGGAATTCTTTGCGGATCCCTCCCGCTCACCTGCGGCGCAAGTAAAATCCTGTTCCCGGGAACCTGTCAGGGACCAGGCAACAAATGGTTTGTCAGAACTTATAGCGCCGATCGGACGCTTATGATATCCATCCGCGCTCATGATCCAAAGCTGGGCCAGGTTATCCTTGCGCAGCGGCAGAACACAACTAAAGTACTCCCCCTCCCCCAGCCAGATCGGATTCCGCGCGCCAGTAGCAATAACCTTCTCATCGCTTCCGTCGGCATTCATCATCACCACTCCCCGCGCTTCAAATATCAGCTTATTCTCCCTTGACCAGTCAATCGTCCTGGTTTCAGCTTCACAAAATCCGACCTTTTTAAGGTTAAGCGAATAGATGTCCCCCACCCATACGTGTGTTTTTCCGATAAACGCGATCTTTGTCCCGCTTGGAGACCAGACAAACCCGCCCTGGCAACCGATCTCATCGGTCGTCAGCCGTTTTAGGCCGGAATCAGCCTTCCCGACGATCCAGATCTGGCCCTTACGGGAAAACGCCAGGTAAAGACCGTCACCGCTCCATCGGACTGAATCAATTGGCACAGGGTCAAAAAACGCGGTAAGCTGGTTTATTATCCCGGTATCACCGTTAAGCGTATAGATATTGGAGACACCGGCGTCATTGGAAGCGACGAAAGCAATAACATCAGTATGATGGTTATACCGGGGCTTTTCTGCCTGCAGGGGAAAATCAGGGCTAAGGCATTGGGGAGTTTTCCTAAAAACTCCTTTAGCCCATATCTTTCCAGATCCATCGAAAAAGACTGCGCGGTTGGCTTTACCCCATACAGGGTTATTTCCTTTGACCAGAGGAATCTTCTCCCCGTTCAGGTTTACCATGAGGATAGTCCCGTTTCCGTCTTCATAAAGGGCCTGGGCTGAGGTCGTGAACCAGGTCAGTGGCAGGGGCATCCCCTCAGAACCTTTGATCTCCGGGGTAAGCGTCACCACATGTCGGGTCGAGGCCGGCAGCGGGGCTGTGGGATGAAATTCCATCCGGTTTTTGTCCCAGGAAAAACGTCCGGGAACGTGCGGAATAATCCGAAAACAGCCTTCCACCGACTTTCGGTCCATCTCCAGACTGAATTCGAGAACAACCGGAGAATTTGAATCTACGCAGGACGTGCCGGGCGCCGGAGAAACCTCCGTGACCTGGGGGAAAAGCGGTTCACCGGCAAAAGCCGGAGACATCCCAAAAAGAATCAAGGTGAATAAGATAAAGGCAAAGCAAAACTTCATTTGCCGGAATGAAGAAGTGCCAGGGCCTCGGCCCGGGTTTTCTGATTATCCTGAAAGATCCCTCTAACGGCGCTCGTAACCGTTACCGTGCCCGGTGAACATACACCTCGCATGCTCATGCACAGATGTTCGGCCTCGACTACGACCAACACCCCCATCGGCTTAAGCTTGCTCATGATCAGATCGGCAACCTGGGTAGTCAGCCGTTCCTGAACCTGCAGCCGGCGGGAAAAAGTTTTTATGACGCGAACAAGTTTACTGAGACCGGTGATCCGGTTATCCTTCGGAATATAAGCGATATGGGCCTTTCCGATAAACGGCAGCAGATGATGTTCGCAGACCGAATACAACGGAATATTCTTCAGAAGCACGATCTCGTCGTGTTTCTCCGCCAAAAATACCTCAAGGTCAGAGGCCACGTCCCGGTTGATACCAGAAAATATCTCTTCGCACATCTCAGCCACCCGGCGAGGCGTGGCCTTAAGGTCTTCGCGGTCCGGGTCTTCTCCCACGGCCTCTAAAAACATGGTTACAGCCTTTTTTATCTTTTCCTTATCCAATTAAAAGCTCCTTTGTCATTTAATCCCGCGTAATTCCAGAATATTCGCGGCGAACGGAAGATCGTTCTGTGTCAGCATTATAAGCACATTCTCTTTTTTCCCGGCAAGGCCGTGACTGACGGCTTCCTGAACGCATTTTTTAAGAGCAGCCTCCAGACCGGAAAATTTATCAGT
>JAGYOO010000071.1 GCA_018399295.1 Candidatus Omnitrophota bacterium
CCTGGCCACGGTGGTAATGTCGAAAGAGGCGAAGGATCTCGACTTCTTTCCTCTGACCGTTGAATATAAAGAGAAGACTTACGCGGCCGGGAAGATTCCGGGCGGATTTTTTAAGCGGGAAGGGCGTCCTTCCGAGGGAGAGATCCTGACTTCCCGCCTTATCGACCGTCCGATCCGTTCCCGTTTTGCCGCCGGATTCCGCAATGAAGTCCAGATAATCTGTCTGGTGCTTTCCAGCGACGGAGAAAACGATCCGGATATTTTAGCCATGATCGGTTCTTCTCTGGCGCTGACTATCTCCGAGATCCCGTTTCAGGGACCCCTGGGCGCGGTTAAGGTCGGCCGGATAAATGGACAGTTTGTGATCAATCCGCCGTTCAGCCAGATCGAAGACAGTACTATGGAGCTGATAGTTGCCGGGACCAGAGATGGAATTAACATGATCGAGGCCGGCTGCAAACAGATCGATGAGAAGACTGTTGCGGAGGCTATCGCGTTTGCTCAGGAGGAGATACTTCGGCAGATCGATATGCAGGAGGAGTTTGCCCGGCAGGCCGGTAAGCCGAAGATTGATGTTCCGCTTAAGGTTGTTCCACGGGAACTCTATGAAAAGGTGAAGGCCGCGGCCTCGGAACGCCTGAAAGAGGTCTATACGATCGCCGATAAAGAGAAGCGCGAAGAACAGGTAGGGGTTATAGCCAAAAGCCTGCTCGAGGAACTGGCGACTGAAGAATCAGGTTATTCTGAATTTGATGTAAAATCCGCTCTCGTAAAAGTGGAAAAAGAAGAGGTGCGAAAAATCATTCTGGAGAAAAAGGTCAGAGTCGATGGCCGTTCCCTGACCGAGGTTCGTCAGATCAGTTGCGAGGTCGGAACGTTACCTCGCACGCATGGTTCCGCTTTGTTTACCCGCGGACAGACCCAGAGTCTGTCGGTGGTAACGCTGGGAACCGCGGCGGATGAGCAACGGATGGATAATCTTATGAGTGAGGGAAAGAAGTCGTTCATGCTGCATTACAACTTTCCTCCCTTCAGTGTGGGAGAGGCCAGACCTCTGCGGGGAACCAGTCGGCGGGAGATAGGTCACGGCGCGCTGGCGGAGCGGGCGTTGCAGTCGGTCATGCCGTCGAAAGATGTATTTCCTTACACCGTACGCCTGGTATCTGAGGTTATGGAGTCTAATGGTTCTTCCAGCATGGCTACTGTCTGCGCCGGAACGCTCGCGCTGATGGATGCCGGTATTCCGATTGAAAAACCGGTAAGCGGTATCGCGATGGGGTTGATCAAACAAGGGGAAGAATCTGTTATTCTTACGGATATCCTCGGATTGGAAGATCACCTGGGAGACATGGATTTCAAGGTAACCGGAACCGATGCCGGGATTACCGCGATCCAGGTTGATATTAAAACCGACGGACTGGACCTGGCCCTGATCGGGCGGATTCTGGAGCAGGCCCGGGAAGGCAGAATGTTTGTCATGGGCAAGATGCTTGAGGTGATGCAGATGCCGCGGGCGGACCTGTCGGCTTATGCTCCCAGGATCAGCGTCTTCCACATCCCGGTTGAAAAGATCAAAGACATCATTGGCCCTGGAGGTAAGACGATAAAAAGGATTATTGCCGAGACCGGAGTAATTATCGATGTCGAAGACGACGGAAAGGTAGTTGTAGCGTCTTCAGATGCCGCGGCCTCCGCGAACGCGATCGGAATGATCAAGGCGCTGACCGAGGAACCTGAAGTCGGCCAGATATATCCTGGAAAGATTACCCGGATCCTCAACTTCGGCGCTTTCTGTGAGATTCATCCGCATAAGCGGGAAGGCCTTATACACGTTTCAGAATTATCCACCCAGTATGTTAAAAACGTGGAAGACGTGGTGAAGGTCGGAGATGAAGTCAAGGTTAAGGTTATCGAAGTGGATGCTTTGAATCGGATAAATCTTAGCATGAAACAGGCTGTTGAAGCGGAGGATGATGGAAAAGATAACGGTTAAGGTTCGGCGGCGGGAAGGGTGTGAAGATCTTCCCCTGCCGTGTTATATGAGTGAGGGGGCCAGTGGACTGGATCTGTATGCCGATGTGGACGCGGATCTGTCTCTGGAACCCGGGCAGATAAAAATGGTTTCAACCGGAATCCATATTGCTCTGCCTGAAGGATTCGAGGCCCAGATCCGTCCCCGAAGTGGATTGGCAATTAAACATGGAATCGGCATCGTTAATTCCCCTGGAACGATCGATGCCGATTACCGCGGCCTGATAAATATTATTCTGATTAACTTTTCTGACGCCCCCTACGTCATCAAGCGCGGCTCTCGAATCGCCCAGATGGTCATTAATCGTATTTACCATGCCCAGTGGCAGCAGGTGGATGAGCTGGAAAGTACGGTGCGTGATACGGGAGGTTTCGGCCATACCGGAGTTTGACAATGAGCGATAAGCAGCTGCGGATAATCTGGTCCGTTATTCTGCTGGGGGCATGCGTTTTTACTGTTCTCAGCTTTCTTTCCTATCATCCAGGCGATATTTCCTTTAATACCTCAAGCCCCAGTTCCCGGATTCAGAATCTGGGAGGCTTTGTTGGGGCGTATCTGGTCTGGGGACTGTTGTTCTCGATTGGCTGGGCGGCTTATCTGATCCCCGTCATCTTCGCTGTCTGGGCCGCGGCGCGCATCTCCGGTCGTCAGCCCCGAAGTTTTGCCAGCCGGTTCTTTGGCTTTCTGTTTATGATCAGCTCTTTTGCCGCTATCATGAGTACGATCACCATGTCATATAATGTGGATCGGGTTAAGACCGGGGGGATAGTTGGGTTTTATATCTCAGTGCTTATTACCCGGTACTTTGGACAGGGCGGCAGTCTGATTATCCTTACCACCGTCTTTATCCTGTCGCTTCTTCTGGCAACGGAGTTTCTGATCCTTCCGGCGTTACTCGGACTCGCCCGCAGATTGCTGAGTCTTTACCGCAGCCGGCGTGAAGTCTGGGAAATGCGGAAACGGTTGCTTCCTGCTTCGCTAAAGACCCGAAGACCGGTACGGCCGGCGCCTCGCCCGCGTCGTAAAAATGAAACTGAAGATGATCTCCCAGGAGAAGAGACATCCTACAAGCCGCGGATAGTGGTCAGGAAGACTAAGCCCGCGGCCCCGAAGGTGAAAGCCAAACCGCCGGCTCCCCGCCGAATCGGGGATTATAAACTCCCGGCACTGGATCTGTTGCATAATCCGCCTCCTTTGGAAGAAAGAATGATCCACGAGGATATTGAAGGAAATTCCCGGATTTTGGAAGATACGTTAAGGGATTTCATGATCGAGGCCAAGGTGGTGGAGGTAGAACAGGGTCCGGTAATCACCCGGTATGAACTCCAGCCGGCACCGGGCGTTAAGGTCAATAAGATCACTAATCTTGATGATGACATTGCCCTAAGCTTAAAAGCTCCCACAGTAAATATCGTCGCCCCTATTCCCGGTAAGGGGACAGTCGGGATCGAAGTTCCGAATACCCAGGCGACCATGGTGTATCTTAAGGAGCTTTTGGAATCCCCTGATTTTCAAAATTCCTCTTCGCAGTTATGCATGGCCCTGGGTAAGGAGATTTCCGGCAGTCCGCTATTTGCCGATCTGGCTTCTTTGCCTCATCTGCTTATTGCCGGAACTACCGGGGCCGGAAAGACCGTGTGTGTAAACAGTCTTATCCTGAGTATCCTGTTTCGGGCCGGACCGGAGGAGGTCAAGTTGCTCTTGATAGATCCGAAAATGGTGGAGATGAATACGTATAACGGACTGCCTCATCTGATCTGCCCGGTGGTTACGGATGTTAAAAAAGCCGCGGGCGCGCTGGATTGGGCCGTTGGCGAGATGGAGAGACGGTATAAGCTGCTGGCCAAGGTTGGAGCGAGAAATATCCTGTCGTTTAATAAGAAGTTTTCCGAGGGCTTGACTGAGATCGAAGAGGGGGAAAATAAGATAACCCTGGAGCCGATGCCGTACATCGTGATCATTATCGATGAGCTGGCGGATATGATGCTGCAGGCTGCTAAAGAGGTCGAGGGCTCAATAACCCGGCTGGCTCAGCTTTCCCGGGCAGTAGGTATCCATATGATCCTCGCTACGCAGCGTCCATCGGTTGACGTCATTACCGGGGTGATAAAGGCGAACTTCCCCGGCCGTATTTCCTTCCGGGTGGCCAGCAAAGTCGATTCCCGGACGGTACTGGACATGAATGGAGCGGATAAGCTTCTGGGTAAAGGCGACATGCTGTTTTTAAAACCCGGGAATTTCAAACTTATTCGCGCTCAGGGCAGTCTTATCTCCGACCGGGAGATCGAGGACGTTGTTCAGTTTATCCGGGATCAGGGTCCGACGGTTTATAACGAAGAAGTCCTTAAGCAGCATGAGAAAAACATCGCCGGACCCGGCGGGGCAAAAGACGAGATGTTCGAAGAAGCGGCCAGAATGGTGATCCAGACTGGACAGGCATCAGTCTCCATGCTGCAGAGACGCCTGCGGTTGGGATATTCCCGCGCCGCCCGATTGATAGATATGATGGAGGATTGTGGGATTGTGGGGCCTTTCCGGGGGTCAAAAGCCAGGGAGCTGCTGGTGGAGAATTGGGATGAATTTGAAATGATGCGCGGCAAGGAAGACGAGTAAATTTATGTTTTGGTTTTCTGTTGGCCGGCCCCTTGCCGGCCATTATTATTTATAAGGAGTTTTTATCTTGAAGATCTCTCTGATCAGTCTTGGCTGCTCGAAGAACCTGGTTGATTCTGAGGTGATGCTTGGCATTATTCTCCGGGCCGGAATTCGGGTAGTACAGAACCCCGCCGCGGCTGATGTTGTTATTATCAATACCTGCGCGTTTATCCATGCTGCCAAACAGGAGGCAGTAGAGACCGTGCTGGAGGCGGGCCGGCTTAAGGAGAAAAATCCAAATCTGAAGGTACTGGTAGCCGGATGTCTGCCGCGCCGGTATCCGCAGCTTCCTACCCTGTTAAGAGAAGCTGATGGGTTTATTGGTCCTGGAGATATTAATCGGATAGTTACGGTGATCCGGGCGGTCGTTTCCGGAAAGCGTCCCGTTCTCACGAAAACTCCGAGTTTTCTCAGCCGGACAGATACTCCCCGGTTTAAATTGACTCCCCGTCACTATGCCTATCTTAAGATTGCCGACGGTTGTGACAACCGATGCCATTACTGTGTTATTCCCGCGATCCGCGGTCCTTACCATTCCCGTTCCGTCGTGTCTTTGACAAATGAGGCCAGCCGTCTGGTTAAAGAGGGGGTAAAAGAGATCTGTCTGATCAGCCAGGACAGTACATACTATGGACATGATCGCGGCGGTCGGTTTCAGCTGCCCGCTCTCTGTCGGCGGTTAGCAAAGATCCGGGGCCTGGAGTGGATAAGGATCCTGTATTCTCATCCGGCTCATTTTACTGACGAACTTATCCGGCTGATTGCTGAGGAACCTAAGATCTGCCGTTATCTTGATGTGCCGATCCAGCATATAAGTGACCGGGTGCTTAAGGCGATGGGACGTAATGGTTCTGATGAAGTAAAGAACCTGTTGCTTAAACTCCGGACTATTATCCCCGGCGTTGCCTTGCGTACCTCGCTGATTGTCGGTTATCCAGGCGAGACCGAGCGGGATTTTCGCAAATTGTATGACTTTGTGCGTGAGTGGCGGTTTGAACGTCTGGGAGTATTCATGTATTCGCAGGAAGAAAAGACCCGGGCGGCTAAACTGAAGCCCCAGGTGAGTGAAGAAAAGAAGGCCGAGAGGTTTGATCGGATTATGACCCTGCAGAGATCGATTGCCGGAGAAATAAATCGCGTTAACCTGGGGAAGACTCTCCGGGTGCTTATTGATGAGATTTCGGAAGAGGGCGTGGGTATCGGTCGGACCGAGTTTGACGCGCCGGAAGTGGATAACCTGACTTATGTTCGGGGCGATAAACTGAAAAAAGGCAGATTTATGTCCGTAAAGATAACTGATGCTCTGGAGTATGATTTATATGGAGAAGCCGAATGAATCTGCCGAATCTTCTGACTCTGTTTAGAATTGCCTTAACGTTCATATTTATGATATTCCTGTATCTTCCCGGAGCGAACGCGAAGCTTATTGCTTCCCTGATTTTCTGCCTGGCCTCGATCACTGATTTTTTTGACGGATATTTGGCCCGGAAATACTCAATGATCACCGATCTGGGAAAACTTCTTGATCCGATAGCCGATAAGGTATTGGTGTTGTCGGCCTTTCTCGCGTTTGTGGAGATGGGGATTGTCTATGCCTGGATGATCGTGATTATCATTGCCAGGGAACTGCTGCTTACCGGTCTGCGGATTCTGGCCGCGAATAAGGGGATCGTTCTCTCTGCCGCACGCGCTGGCAAACATAAGACCGTCTCTCAGATGATCTCGATCCTCGTGATCCTGATTTATCTGGTTTTAAAAGAAGCTGGGATGCTTGGAGTAACAGTGGGGCAATGGATGGAAGAGGGAATATTCGTGCTGATGCTGGTTACCGTAGCCCTGACCGTAATCTCCGGAGTTTCATTTATTAAGGGTAATCAGAAAATATTGCGGGGGAGCTATCGATCATGACTAAACTGCTGGCCACGTTTTTCTTTGTAGGTTATATGCCGATTGCTCCAGGAACATTCGGCAGTTTTCTCGGACTGCTCTTGTTCGCTGGTATCAGGCAGGATCTTCGGCTGTTTGGATTTGGCCTGCTGCTGGTTGTGGCCCTGCTGTCCTGTGGCCGGGCGGAAAAGCTGTTTCGCCGGAAAGATCCACCGCAGGTGGTCATTGACGAGGTCTGCGGGATGTTTCTGACCCTGCTGTTTGTACCGTTTACCTTATTCAACCTGACTGTCGGGTTTCTCCTGTTCCGGGTCTTGGATATAATCAAGCCTTTTCCCGCGAACCGGTTCGAAAAGCTCAGAGGCAGCGCCGGAATCCTCCTCGACGACCTTGCCGCCGGCGTCTACGCGGGACTGATCCTCCTGATCCTGGGACGCGTACTCTAGGCTGCGGCGCAGGAGACCTAACAAAACATTCCTCCAGATTTCTTCTTCAGGCAAAATTTATTCAACAGGTATTTGCTGTTTTGT
>JAGYOO010000072.1 GCA_018399295.1 Candidatus Omnitrophota bacterium
TCCGATTATTACTCTTTTTGGTTTTGAAAAAACTTTTTTTAATTCTTTAAGTTCACCTATCGGCATAGGCGGGCCGTTAACATTAACCCGGCGGATCTGACCCCAGCCGTTGCGGACCTTTTCCTTAACGGAATAAATCTCCTTAAGTGAATCAGTTATATAATCAATGCCTGTCTGAGGATGCTCGCCGTAGACTACGATCAGACGTTTATGCCCGATCTCTCCGGCCAGAACCCGGACCTCTTCCCGAATCTCTTCCTTGCTGAGCACCCGGCGACAGGCCGAGGTATTTTCACAGCGGAATCCGCAGTAATGGCAGTTATTCACGCACAAGTTACCCAGATATAATGGCGCAAAGGTAACAATGCGGTTGTCATAGACCTTAAGCTTGACCTCCAGGGCTGTATCCGCCATCCGTTGCCGCATCTTTGAATCGGTCACGCGCATTAAAGCCGCTGTTTCCTCCAAACTCAACGTCTCCACGGCCAGTGATTTTTGCAGGATAGCTTCGAGCTGTTCCCAATCAGGCGCGGGAACTGTTTCCAACAGCCGGTCGATCTTTGACTCATCGATAAACCCGTTGCCATAAGCATCTCTTTCTTCGGTCTTGATCCGCTGATTGACCCAAGTCTCTGTACTATTCATTGATAACGACATCTTTTATCCCTCTTCTCTCTTTCAAAGCACCGTTATATGCCGCCAGGGACGCGGGAAACGGCGATAGCACCCGTTCGATCAACCCCTGAGTAAGACTTATACACATACCATAATTAGTGACTGCAACTCCAGCCTGCACCGCCCGGCGCATTCGCAGCAGATTCTCCTTGCGAGTCAGCATACACCCGCCACAGTGCACAACCAGCCGGTAAAATTTAAGGTCCTCCGGATAATCCCGGCCACTGCAAACATCGATCTTAGGCGAAAATCCGGCAAACTCAGCCAGCCAAGACGGTATCTTCACCCTGCCAATGTCCCCTTCGATCGGATGATGACTGCAGGCCTCAGCAATCAGGACCCTGTCTCCCGGGACCAGGTCGTGAATCGCCGCCGTACCCCGCGCCAATTCAGAGAGATCAAATTTAAACCGCGCGAATAAAATCGAAAACGTAGTCAAATTAACCTCCGCGGGAGTAACCGCCGCGGTCCCAGCCACGGCCTGGGAGTCACATACCACCAGATCCGGCGGTGTCTTAAGTTTAGCCAGAGCCGCGGGATATTCCGTCTCTTTTGCCACTAAAACCAAGGCATTTGAATCCAGCACGTCCCGAATCGACTGGACCTGCGGCAGGATCAGCCGGCCTTTCGGCGCCTCCAGATCAATAGGCACGACAAATATTGCCGTACCACCCGCAGGCATCAAATCGCCCACAAGCCGGGGACTATCAAAAAATCCTTTTGGCAGTATCTCCGTCAGATGCCGCTTAAACTCGATCAAGACCCGGTCCCGCTCTTCTTTGATCAAACTGGAACAGCTTATATATTGCGGGGTGTGCTCGGACACAGCCCGAAGAAACGCGGGATCAGGCTGGTTAATATCCGTCTTATTTATAACCGTGAGCAGCGGAAGTCTCCGGCTTCGCGCCTCTTCGACGATAAATCGTTCATAGGCTTTCCATACCCCAGGCTCGGTAATCAGCACCGCCACATCGGCGCGGTCTAAAATCCCCATCGTCCGCTGCCGGCGCTTTTCGCCAAGCTGAGAATCATCATTTATTCCCGCGGTATCCAGAAACGTAACCGGTCCCAGCGGGGTCAGCTCCAGAGACTTTTCCACGACATCAGTGGTAGTCCCCGGCACGGAAGAGGTTATGGCCACGTCCTGCCCGCTTACCAGATTCAAAAAACTGGACTTGCCGACATTAGTCCGGCCAAACAACCCGATCTGAGTTCTTAATGATTTTGGGGTTTTGTTCATCTTCTCGTATTTATCTTTCTTGTTTTAAAGGAAAGCCGAGTTGTTTTAAAAATAAGGGAATTATGAACCATCCATAATCCCCTGAGATATCAATCCATTGCCGGCTTGTGTTTCTTTAAATCTCGATCTCCACCAACTTGGCCTTCACCGCCTCGATCGTATTAAGTTTCTCGGCCAGCTTTCTGTGCTCCTGCATATCATTCACCAGATCGAGGATAATAAATCCGGTATCAGCACAGCCCTCCAGCACCCCGTCATGAATGCCCAGCCGCGTTTTTATAAAACAGCCTTCTTCGGTTAAGATATTCTGCACACTGAGTATCGACTCCCGCCGTTTTCCAACCAAAATCAGCATCACGGTTTTTTTCATGATAAACCCCTTCCGTTTTCCCGGCGGAAAAAACTCCGGCTATTCCCGGATATTATCCGCCACTGTTTTCAGAAGTTCCTCCGGTTTAACCGGTTTCTCAAGCACTGCCCTCACCGGCAACCACTCCTCGTCCGGCTCGAATCCAAACGCCAAATTCATCTCCTTACGCACTCCCGTAACCATTACCACCGGGATATCCTTTGTCTCCGGAGCCGACTTTATCTGCCGCGAGGCGTTAAATCCTTCAGTCTTATCAGTCATCATTACATCAAGAAGAATCAGGTTCGGCTGAGCCTGTTTGGCTTTTTCAAATCCATCCGTGCTGTCAGCCGCGGTAATCACGTCATAACCTTTTGCCGTAAGCAAAGTCGATACCGCGTCGCGAAAATCCGGATCATCATCGATTATCAGCACCTGTTTAGCCATCTTCTCCTCCTTTACGGATTAACCCTGGACCAAAGCCTGTCCGGCCTTTTTACGGTAACCACGCAACAGTTCAATCACCTTGCGTGAATCGAGTCCGCCATATATCTTTTCATCGATCATCACCACCGGCGCCAAACCGCAGGCGCCCAGACAGCGCGCCTCCTGCAGACTGAACACCCGGTCTTCAGTCGTCTCTCCGAGCTCGACCTTCAACTCATTCCGAATCGCGTCCAAAACCTGCTGCGCGCCCTTCACATAGCAGGCAGTTCCCATACAGACCGAAACCGTGTGCCGTCCGGGAGGTGTCAGCCGGAAATAATGATAAAAAGTCGCTACCCCCCAGATATGGGCGGAAGGGATTTTCATCTCGACTGAGATCTTATCCATCATCTCCCGGTCCAGGTATCCGAATAATTCCTGGGCCTTGTGCAGGATCGCGATCAGATTCGACTCCGGCCGCGGCCCCTGCTTTACCCCGGCCATAAACTCCTCCAGCTGCCGGTACTTCTCTTGAGCCAACTCAACCATCACAAGCCTCCATTATATCACTCTTTCGTTTCATTCCCAATTATTCCCCGGGGCTCTTTTGCCGAATAATGCGTGTGCAGAAGTTCATGCGATTTTTTACTCAACGGTCTCCCCAGAAGCTCCTTATATATCCGCTGCACGTGCGGATTTTCATGACTGCGCCGGATGGTATTCGCCCGGTCAATGCCATAAAGGGCCTCAGCGCGTTTGCGCAGACATTCCTCATCCAGAGGAATAGAATTCGAACCGGCGTAAGGCTGTCCGCCGCCACCAATACACCCCCCCGGGCACCCCATTATCTCGATAAAATGATAGCGTTCTGGGTCAGCACGGACAACATCCATAAGCTCATTGGCATTTCCCAGCCCGTGGGCCACTGCCACCCGGATCTCTTTTCCGTCCATCATCACCTTACCTTCTTTTATCCCTTTAAACCCGCGCAGGCTCTCCAGCTCGATCTCGAGCAGGGTCTCCCCGGTACACAGCTCATACGCCGTGCGGATCGCGGCCTCCATTACCCCGCCGGTAGCGCCAAAGATCGCTCCGGCACCGGAAGACAGCCCCAGCGGCTCATCAAACCGTTCCGGCTTTATGTTCAGAAAATCGATACCTGCGGACTTGAACATCCAGGCCGCTTCCCGAGTCGTAATCACCAGATCCGTCGCCGGCATTCCATTTACCCGCAGCTCCGGACGGGCAGCCTCGTACTTTTTCGCGGTACAACACATCACCGCCACGGCCAGAATCTTTTTCGGGTCAGTCTTGATCTTGTCCGCCCAGTAAGTCTTAGTCAGCGCGCCCATCATCGACATCGGTGATTTGCAGGTCGAGACATTCGGAATAAGGTCCGGGTGAAACTGTTCCAGACATTTCATCCAGGCGCTTGAACAGGAAGTTATCATCGGCAGCTTCCCCCCGCTCTGCAGCCGTTCCAGAAGCTCGCTCGCCTCCTCCATAATCGTAAGATCGGCGCTGAACTGCGTGTCAAAGACATAATCAAACCCCAGGCGCTTCAAAGCCGCGACAGTCTCTCCGGCCATCGCCCGGCCCGGCTCCAGCCCGAAAGCCTCTCCGATCGCCGCGCGCACCGATGGCGCCACCTGTGCCACCTTGATCACTTCCGGATCGTTAAGCCTCTCGAACAGTTCCTGCGTGTAGTTTTTTTCCAGAAACGCGGCAGTCGGACAGACATTTACGCACTGACCGCAACCCGTGCAGACACTTTCATTAAGCCCCATATCATAGGCCGGCATCACGTTCGCCTTAAACCCCCGGTGGGCAAAGCCCAGAGTATTCGCCTTCTGCACCTCCGAGCAAAGACGCACGCAGCGGCCGCAGAGAATACACTTTTCCGGGTCCCGGATCACCGCGGCCGAAGACAGATCTTTTTCATACCGTTTCCGCTCTCCTTCAAAATGGCGCTGCCGCAGCCCCATGGCATAGGCCAGCCGCTGCAGTTCGCAGATACCGTCACGTTCGCAGGTGTGACAATCCTGCGGGTGATTATCCAAAATCAGCTCAACGATATCCCGGCGGGCCTGACGAATCTCTTTAGTATTCGTATGAATCCGCATCCCCTCGGACACCGGAAAGGCACAGGAGGCCACATAGTTGCGCATCCCTTCCACCTCAACGATACACACCCGGCAGGCCCCTTCGATCGAAAGACTGGGATGATAACACAAGCGAGGAATGTGAAACCCGATCTTATCCGCGGCCTGCATTATCGTTTGCTCGGCCTCCACCTCAAATGGCTTATTATTGAAATATACTATGACTTTTTCCTTCATCTCGTTAACCTCTCACTATTGCGTTGAATTTACAGGTTTCCATGCATTTTCCGCAACGGACGCATTTGGCCGGATCGATCACATGGCGCTGTTTAACGGCCCCGCTGATCGCGGCGGTCGGGCAGACCCGTTTGCAGGCGCCGCAGCCCACGCATTTTTCATTAATAGTATAACTAAGCAGGGCGGTACAAACTCCGGCCCGGCATTTTTTGTCCCGCACATGTTCCTCGTACTCTTCCCGAAAATTGGCGATTGTGCTCAGCACCGGATTCGGCGCCGATTGGCCAAGACCGCACAGCGAGGCCTTCTTGATCATCCGGCCGAGCCGTTCCAGCTTGTCAATGTCTTCGGCCTCCCCCTTGCCCTCGGTGATCCGGGTCAGGATCTCCAACATCCGCTTTGTCCCTTCCCGACAGGGAGTACATTTCCCGCAGGATTCGTTCTGCGTGAATTCGAGAAAAAATCGGGCGATATTAACCATGCACGCGCCTTCATCCATCACGATCATCCCGCCGGAACCCATAATTGAACCAGCCTGCTGCAGAGACTCATAATCAACCGGTGTGTCCAGATACTGCTCCGGCATACAGCCCCCGGAAGGACCGCCGGTCTGCACGGCCTTAAACTGCTTGCCGTCAGGAATACCTCCGCCGATATCATAGATGATCTCCCGCAGAGTAGTCCCCATGGGCACCTCTACCAGCCCGGTGTTCACCACATTGCCGGCCAAAGCGAAGACCTTGGTCCCTTTGCTTTTTTCCGTCCCCACCGAACTGAACCAGCTTGCCCCGTCCAGAATAATAACCGGGATATTGGCCCAGGTCTCGACATTATTGATAAGCGTCGGCTTCCCGAACAGCCCCTTTACTGAAGGATAGGGCGGACGGGGCCGGGGCATTCCCCGACGGCCTTCGATCGACTGGATCAGAGCGGTTTCCTCTCCGCAGACAAACGCACCCGCTCCCAGCCGGATCTCCAGATCAAAGGAAAATCCGGAATCAAGGATATTCGCTCCCAACAATCCTTCGGCGCGGGCGTCGGCAATCGCCTTTTCCAGTCGCTTTATCGCCAGCGGGTATTCGGCCCGAATATAGACAATACCCTTCGAGGCGCCGATTGCGTAACCTCCGATCACCATCCCCTCGATCACGGTATGCGGATCACCTTCAATAGCGCTGCGGTCCATAAACGCCCCGGGATCACCCTCATCCGCGTTACAGATAACAAACTTTTCCGGCCCCGGCTGCTCCGCGGTCAAAGACCATTTCAGCCCGGTAGGAAACCCGGCTCCGCCGCGGCCGCGCAGACCGCATTTCTTTAGCTCCTGCACCACATCCTGCGGCTGCATATCGGAAAGGACCTTGGCCAGAGCCTCGTAACCCCTTACCGACAGATAGTCGTCAATACTCTCCGGATCGATGATCCCGCAGTTGCGCAGGGCAATGCGCATCTGTTTACCAAAAAAATTAACGTCACCAAACACCCGGTAAAACCGGTTATACAGATTATCTTCCTGCACGACCAAACGCGAGACCTGGGTCTTTTTTACCAGATGCTCTTCAATGATCTCCGGCACATCGATAATGTTAAAACCGGCATAGATCGTATAACCGGGGTTAATGATCATCACCGGGCCTTTCGCGCACATCCCCAGACAGCCTGACAGAATTATCCGGGTTTTATCCAACAGGCCGAACCGCTTCAGCTGAGCGGTTACAGACTCCTTAAGCTCCTTTGACTTTTTATGAATACAGCTCGGACCGTCACAGATGGTTATAATATAGTCCGGGGTCACATTGTTGTTCATCACTTCTCCATCCTCCGATTATTGTTTAATGGATGATCCATTCTTTAATTATCTCATTATTCTTAAGGTGCCGGTCCACGATCTCCTGCGCGCGTTCCGGAGTAATCAATCCGTATTTTACCGGTACCTTGCCTTCTTCGACAATCTCCACCGTTGGCTCCAGATTACACCGACCGGCACATCCTTTCTGGCTCAGATAAACATCCGGCAGTCCGTTTTGAA
>JAGYOO010000073.1 GCA_018399295.1 Candidatus Omnitrophota bacterium
TCGCCGAGACCGCGGCAGAGCTTAAAAAAGAAGGCATTGAGTTCGTCAATGTCTCGGAGCTGCTGAAGAGATGATCACCCTGGGCATTGAGACCTCGTGCGACGAGACCGCGGCGGCGGTGCTTAGAGACGAAAAACTGCTTTCTTCCGCCGTCAGTTCCAGTGTGCATCTGCACCGGAAGTTCGGCGGCATTGTTCCGGAGATCGCCTCCCGCTTTCACCTTGAATTTATAAACCCGGTCCTGGACAAGGCCCTGAAGCAGGCCAAAATCAAACTTACCGACGTCGACCTGGTGGCCGTCACTTCCGCTCCGGGGCTGGTCGGTTCGCTGCTGGTGGGGCTCTCGTTTGCCAAAGGGCTCAGTTTCGGACTGAACAAGCCGTTTATCGGCGTAAATCATATTCACGCCCATCTGCTGTCGGCTTTTGTCGGAGAAAAGAGGCCTCCCTTTCCGTTTATCGGGACCGCTGTTTCCGGCGGCCATACCCTGATAGCCCTGGTTGAGGATTTTCACCGGATTAAAACCCTGGGCAAGACCCGGGATGATGCCGCCGGCGAGGCGTTTGATAAAGCAGCAAAACTGCTGGGCCTGCCGTATCCGGGCGGGCCGGAACTGGAAAAGCTGGCAGCCCGGGTAAAAGAATCCCCGGTCAGGCTGACCTGCGCCCGGCTGGAAGATTCTCTGGATTTCAGTTTCAGCGGCATCAAGACCGCGGTGCTTTACAAAGCCCGGGAGATGAGCTCCTCTCCCACTGACCGGGCCCGGATCGCCCATTCTTTTCAGAAAGCGGTGGTAGACGTGATCGCCCAAAAAAGCGTGCAGGCCTGCGTCCAGCGCGGAATAAAGACCCTGGCCGGCGGCGGCGGGGTGGTCTGTAACGGCCCGCTGAGAGAGAGATTGAAAGAATTGACCGCTGAATACGGCATCGATCTGAAGCTGGCGCCAATGAGCTTTTGCGGGGATAACGCGGCAATGATCGGTTATCTGGGGTATAATCTCTTTCTCCGGGGAAAACAGTCACGATACGATCTGACGCCGAAAGCCACTTCCAGGCTTTAAAAAGCATTGACAAAATTTAATTTTCTGGCACAATAGTACAAAAGACAATTTGGAGGAAACATGGCTAAGAGAACTCGTAAAGGTAAATTGAAGTGGCGGTCTAAGAAGGCTAATCACGGCACTAAGCCCTGTCGTGGTCATTAATTATTGTTTGCTTACTGCTTATCCCCTCTTAAAATTAGATCTAAGTTCCTGTCGTGACGAATGATCGCACTTATTCAAAAAATGAGATTCGCAAATGGCATCTGCCTTTGCGGGATGTGCATTATGGGCAGTCTTCTGACCGCACCGTCGGCTGAGGCCTTCGGCCGCAGGCCAACGACGGAAAGTCCGCGGGAGGAACGCCGCGTGGAATTTGTTTCTCCGGAGATCGAAATAATCAGCCATCCCCGGGCGGACATGGATCTATTCCAGAACAACCAACCGGACACTCAACCCAGGATCAGCGTCGCGCCGGAGCAGCTGCTCCCTCCGATCGATGCCGAAGCAGTACGCAAACTGCCTGTAGTTGATATTCAGAAGGCGTTGAAAAAAGCCGGCCTTGAGCCCGGACCGATCGACGGAGTCATGGGAGCGAAGACCAAAAAGGCTGTCCGCGATTTTCAGAAGATCAATAATCTCGCGGTTGACGGCATCGTGGGCGTAAAAACCTGGACATTGCTTAAAGTGTTTTTATCTTCCCCCTCGGAACAAGTAACAACCAATTAATTTCCTAAGGAGGTAATGTATGTCAAAGTTAGCAAAGCTGCTCCTGGTGATCCCGTTGATCATGGTCGTATCCGGATGTTCAATAATCCTGCAAAAGCGCAGTCCGCAGGACCTGGAAAAGATCGATACGCTGAGCGAAGAACTCGAGCGCGAACGTCAGGCCAGGCTGGAACTGCTGCGGGCCCAGCGCGAACTCGAGGAACAGCTGAAAAAGGAACTTGAGGAAGAAGATGTCCGCCTGAGCATGGCCGACAAGGGACTGACGATCACCTTTGTGGCTGAGGTGCTTTTTGATTCCGGAAAAGCCGAGATCCGCGAAACCGCCTACCCGGTACTGGAGAAGGTAGCCAAGGTGCTTAAGAACCAGGTGCCGAACAGCAATATCGCTATTGTCGGACATACTGACAATCAGCCGATCAAGCAGTCAAACTGGAAGTCGAACTGGGAACTTTCGACCGCCCGCGCCATAAGCGTACTGCATTTTCTTGAGGATAATAAAGGCATCCGGCCGGAACGGCTTTCCGCCATCGGTTACGGCGAATACCGCCCGCTGGCCTCAAATGACACCCGGGAAGGCAGACAGCAGAACCGGCGCGTGGAAGTAACTATTATGCCGGATACGCTGGCATCGCGCGAAGCCGCGAAAACCTACACGCCAAAGGCGGGAGAAAAAAGTAACTTATGAGTCAGACCGCTCTGAAGCGCATCATCCTGCTGCTCATGTTCGTGTCTATCGTAAGTGTGCTGTGGGCAGTAGGCTCGACCTCACGCAAGCATGTGGAACTGGAGACAAGCTCCGACCTGCATGACGAGGTCAATGTCCTCAAAAAGACAAACACGGCGCTGACCATTGAGCTCAAGGATTCACGCAACCAAATGGCCGCGGAGCAGAAGGCGGCGCTGGAGGCGCGGGAACAGCTTAAGGCGGCCCAGGCAGAAGCAGAAGAGCTGAACGCGAAGCTGGAAGAGATCCAACTTGGACATGCCGCTGAGCTGAACGTGATGAAGGTAACTGCGGAAGAGCTTACTCAGGCAAGAGAGCTGCTGGAAGTGAATCTGGCGAAACTGAGCGAGGAACTGCAGGCCCGCCAGGAAGAAATTGATAAAACAACTGCCCGGATCAAACAGATGCAGCAGAGGATCCAGACGTTGGAAAAAGAACTTGAAGATAAAACAAACGAACTGAAGCGGAGAGTCCTGCGCCGGTAAATCCGGCTCAGGACTCTTTTTTTTCCTCCTGCCCTTCTTTATCTCCATCACGATTTTCTTTATCCCGGCCGGCAAGCGATTTTTTGAACTCCTTGACGCTTTCTCCGAGCGAGCGGGCGATTCCAGGCAGTTTGTTCGCGCCAAACAGCACCAGCACGATAAGCAGGATCAACGTTATTTCCATTAAACCAAATCTTCCCATCATCTCCTCCGTGTTTACCTTCTCATTAAACAAATCATCCAGATACTTGCCTCATAAAGCAGGATCATCGGAAGCGCCAGCAGGGTCTGATTGACCATGTCCGGGGTCGGGGTCAGAGCGGCAGCAGCCACAAAGCTCAGCAGAATCGCGTACCGGCGCCAATGCCGCAGCTTAGAGCTGTTTACCAGACCGATGCGGGCCAACAGAGACAGGGCCAGGGGCAGCTGAAAGGTCAGGCCGAAGGCAATCATCATGTACCCGATAAATGACAAATACCGGCTCACGGATATCAGCGGAACCAGGGACGCGGAGGCATACGACAGAAAAAACCTGACTGCCGCCGGTATCACCAGGATATAACAGAACGCCGCTCCGGCCGTGAACAGCATAAACGAAAGCAGGGTCAGCGGCAGCAAAAGCTTCTTCTCTCCCTGATACAGGCCAAGTTCGACAAACCGCCAGATCTGATATAACACGAACGGCAGGGACAGATACAGACCGATGAACAGGCTGAGTTTAAGCTGGACCCAGAAGGCCTCAGCCGGGGCCATGAAATAAAGCTGTCCCACCAGCCGCGAGATCAGCGGCATCAGGCGCGGCACAAACATGAACGCCCCGGAACTGAACAGGACAATGATCAGGATCGACAACAGGATGCGAGCCCGAAGTTCAGCAAGATGTTCGATAACGCTCATCGGCCGGTCGCCCCCCTTTTCCCGGCTCACCCTAACGCTCCTCATCCGGTCCCGGCTGGTCGCGGTCTTCCTCCCCGGTTTCCTCATCTATGGTTGAGCGGAAGGTGTCGGCTACCTTGCGGAACTCACGCACCGCCTTGCCCAGCGTCCGGCCGATCTCCGGCAGCTTTTCCGGCCCAAACACCAGCAGGGCCACGATAAATATCAGAAACAGTTCAGGCAGTCCTAAGGAAAACATATTTTATCCGGATTCCGGAACGTTATCAGCATAACGGATTAAAGCAGAAACTGGCCGCTGAGCCAGCGCGCGGCTTCCCGGGCATGATGCGTGATCAACAGCTCGGCCCCGGAACGCTTCAGTCCGGTCAGGATTTCAAGGATGATCTTTTTTTCCTCTGAGCCCGCGGATTTGACCATGGCGTACTCACCGCTAACGCTGAATGCCGCTATTGGAACATTGAAGTTTTTCCGGGCCGCGGCGATGATGTCCTGGTAGGCCAGGGCCGGCTTTATCATGACAATATCCGCCCCCTCCTGCACATCCTGCTCTATCTCCCGCAAAGCCTCAGCGGAATTAGCGGGATTAAGCTGATAAGACAACGCCTCTACCGAACGGTCAGGCTGGCAGGAGGCGTTAACCGGAACGGAGAACGCCGAGGAGAAAACAACTGCCGGCATCAAAGGAAGATGTTTAAAATTATTGGTATCCAGGGCGGCACGAATCACGGATGTCTGCCCATCCATCATACTGCTGGGGGAAAGCATGTCCGCTCCGGCCTCGGCATGCGACAGGGCGATTTTAGCCAGCAGCTCCAGGGTAGCATCATTATAGATAACAGCCTCCGGTTCCTGCCGGGTATCTTCGCCATTCGCCGCCTCCTCTACCACCGGAACGGTCCGGGTCTTGACAATGCCGCAGTGCCCTCCGGTGAGATAGGCGCAAAGACAGACATCAGTAATCAAAAGCAAATTCGGGTATTTATCCTTTATCGCCTTCACCGCGGTCTGCACAATCCCGGTCTTTGAATAAGCGCCGGTGGCCCGCTCGTCCCGCCGCTCCGGCACTCCGAACAGCAACACGGCCGGAATCTTAAGATCAACAATCTCCTTTATTTCCTTAAGCAGAAGATCAATGGAATACATGAAAATGCCGGGAACACTTCCGACCTGCTCTTTTTTATTTTTTCCCTCAGTTACGAACAACGGGCACACCAGAGAACGGGGATTAAGATCGTTCTCCCTTACCATCTCCCGCAACCGCGGGTCCATTCTCAGGCGGCGCAGCCTGGTCTGCGGATAAACCATTAATATTCCTCCTCGTTTTTAAAAAGACATAAGACCATTAAAACAGACTATAGACCTTAGACCTTAGACAAAAACCAAAGAACAAAAATAAAATTTGATTAACCTGATTTTAGAATGATTAATCTGATTTAAACGCTCGCTACTCTCGCAGCATCTTAGCAAAAGAGAGAAGACAGACGTCAGAAGTCAGAAGACCGAAAAAGCAAAAATTACCTCTGTGCACTCCCTCTATGATTTAGTTTTTTTCTCCCGTCCTCTGACCTCAGACTTCCGACTTCAGTCTTCCGTCTTCGGTTCTCCTAAGATGCTAAGATGCTCGAGCACGAAGTGCGTTCTCTGCTCTCTCTACTCTCTACTCATGAGCTTATGAACTCATCAGCTTGTCTGCTCCGGGCTCCGAACTCCGAGCAATCTTTCCTCTGTGTTCTCAATATTCTCTATTTTTCTCTGTGCTCTCTGTGTCCTCAGTGGTTTAATCTTTTCGTTTTCTGTCTTCTGACTTCCGTCATCCGACTTCGGTCTTCTAGTCTTAGGTCTGCTTCTATTGCTCTCTGTGGTTAAATTTTTTGTTTCTGTTTCTGTTTTTTGTCCTCAGTCTTCTATCAGCTTATGAGCTCAAGAGCTAATGTGGAAATAAGTCAATAAAAGGGGGAAGTCTAGGGGTCCATTTTCTGGAAGTTATGATATTATTTAAACATGGATTTATTTTGGATATTTCTGATAATAATCTTTATCCAGCCCTATATCCACCGGAGGCTTCTTGAGTCACGGAGGCTGAAGCTGATCCTGGAACTGCAGAAGCAGAGGGAAAGCCGGGTGATAACCCTGATCCATCGCCAGGAGGCAATGAGCTTTCTTGGGTTTCCGGTTTTTCGCTATATTGACATCAATGATTCTGAACAGATAATTAAAGCGATTCGCACTACCCCGGAAGATGTTCCCATTGATCTTATTCTGCATACCCCGGGCGGACTGGTGCTGGCGGCCCTGCAGATCGCGTACGCGCTTACCCGGCATAAGGCGCGGGTGACTGTGTTCGTCCCGTTTTATGCCATGAGCGGGGGGACTTTTCTCGCCCTGGCCGCGGACGAGATCGTGATGGGACATCACGCCGTACTCGGGCCGGTAGATCCGCAGATCGGAGAATATCCGGCCGTATCGATCCTTAAAGTCCCGGAGCAGAAGGACAAAAATAAGATCGCAGATCGTACACTGATAATGGCGGATGTGGCCCGCAAGGCCCTGACTCAGATCCAGGCCCAGGTCAGCTGTCTGCTTCGTCATTCAATCCCAAAAGACAGGGTTCGGAAGCTGACCGAAGATCTTACCTCTGGAAGGTGGACCCATGACTATCCCATCTCTTATGAGGAGGCCCGGAAACTGGGGCTTTCCGTTAATCCCGATCTTCCGCAAAAGATGTTTGATCTGCTTGAACTCTATCCCCAACCCGTAAGACGGGAACCTTCAGTAGAATATTTTCCCTGGGAAAAGAAGGCCTTAAAAGAGATGGGTATTTAAGGACAGGTTTATGAAAAAGACCTCAGAAGCGCTTACCACTGTTCTCAGTCTGATCTCGGACTTCATCTACCGGATGGATATTCGTGCGGATGGGGTGTTTGAGATGAACTGGATGAGCGGCGATATGAAAGGCACTACCGGATATGAAGTAGAAGAGTTGAAGACAGTTGAATCCTGGTTCCGGATCATTGCCCCGGAAAGTCACGCCGTCCTTCAGCAGCATCTGGAGCGGGTTGTTGCCGGCACAGTGAGCGAGGTCGAGATTAAGGTCATTGCCAGAGATGGAAGTATTTTGTGGGGGCAGATCTTTGCTAATCCGGTTTATGATAAGGCCGCGAACAGGGTGACCCATGCTTGC
>JAGYOO010000074.1 GCA_018399295.1 Candidatus Omnitrophota bacterium
GTTCGTGCTTTTTTCTTTGCTGGTTCTGGGGATTCCGCTCTATCTCAGCCTTATCTTCGCGGCGATTGCTACCGCTACCGCGCCGGCGGCTTTAATAATGGTTGTCCGTCAGTATAAGGCCCGGGGCCGGTTTACCGAAATTTTAATGGGTGTGGTGGCGCTTGATGACGCTTGGGGCCTTATTATTTTTTCCGTTTGCATGGCCTTTGCTCAAAAGATATTTTATAATCAGTCCGCCGGGTTTTTTGCCGTAGTTTTGAGCGCGACCCGGGAGATTTTTTTGTCGTTTCTGCTCGGAGGGGCTATCGGTGGTTTGTTTAGCCTGCTGGCGCGGAAGGTTAAAAATTCCCGCGACCTCCTTGTCTATACCTTGGGCCTGATAATGCTGACTGCGGGTCTGGCGCTGCATTTTCATCTTTCAGTATTGTTGGCCTGCATGTTCCTGGCTACGATTATCGTGAATCTTAACTCGCAGAGTTTCCAGTTTTTCGATGTGGTGCAGGGGGTGGACTGGCCGATATATCTACTTTTTTTCGTGATCGCCGGGGCGAATATGGAGCTGGGGTTGCTGAAGGATCTCGGAGGGATCGGGGTTGTGTATCTGATTACCCGGATGACCGGAAAGTTTGTTGGAACCTTTCTGGGGTCAGTGTTGTCCCATGCTGCCGAAGATGTTAAACGCTATCTGGCTCTGGCCCAGATGCCGCAGGCGGGTGTGGCCTTAGGTATGGCGCTTATCGCTAAGGCCAGCTTTGAAGAAATGGGTAACTGGATATTTACGGTAGTGGCTGCGACCACGGTTATCTATGAGATTGTCGGTCCGTATTTTGTTAAGCTGGCACTTCAGAAGGCCGGGCAGATCCCGCAACAGGAAACAATGGAGGTTTTACGTGAAGCTACCTAAAAATCTTAGAGTAAGTGCTACCGGGGTCGGTAGCATGCCATTTCACGATGTTGAACAGGCGTGCCGGTTGATCGTGGAGGCGTTTCCCGACCTGCCGTTTTGGCCGCAGTTGCCGATGCGGGATAACCGGGAGGGCATGCTTATTCAGTATTCTGAAAATATGCCCTGTCTGAAGCCGGATATTGAAACTAAGGGGGTTTTGTTCGATGTGACAAGGCGGGATGAATGTCTGCTGGAGTTTTATGAAAAAGCCGCGGCCGGTGATCTTGATTATTTCCGAATTAGTCCGGAATACGCGGCCGGCCTGTATTTCATGCTGGATGCCGCGCGGAACAGCCCGGCTGAATTTCTGAAGGGACAGGTAACCGGCCCGCTGACCTTTTTAGCCTCAGTGCCTGATGCCTCCGGTCAGGCCCTGTTGTTCGATGAGATGATGAGTGATGCTGTGATTAAGGCTCTGGCCCTGAAGGCGGCCTGGCAGGCCCGGGAGATCGCTCGCGCCGGTAAGGTGCCGCTGATTTTTTTTGATGAGCCTTATTTGGCTGGTTTCGGCTCGGCCTTTTGTCAGTTAAGCCGGGAGAGGGTGATCTCCGCGTTGAAGGAGCTGTTTGGTTTTGTCCGCGCTCATCAGGAGTGTCTGATTGGGGTGCACTGCTGTGGCAATACTGACTGGGGGATGATGCTGGAGACCGGGTTGGATGTGATTAATTTTGATTTTTACGCTTATGGAAAGAATTTTCTTCTGTATCCAAAGGAGATTCGCCAATTTGTCGCCTCCGGCGGGATGATCGCCTGGGGCGCGGTGCCGACGACTGATTTCAGTGCTGAATTGTCTGTGGATATGCTGGCTGACCGGTTGGGGGGGGCATTTCAGGTGTTAGAGGAAAAAGGCATGTCAAAGACGGAATTAAAGGCAGCCTCTCTGATTACTACTGCCTGTGGATTGGGATTGCTGGAGCTGGAATTGGCGGAAAAGCTTAACCGCTGGAGTGCCGGGCTTTCGATGAAGATGATTGGATTATAGAATATCAGCAACCTTCACGTAGCGCCAATTGCCGGAAGGCAGGTTGCCAAGCCGGAGTTTGCCGAAACGGGTTCGTTTAAGCTTGATCACCGGATTTCTGGTAGAGGCGAACATGAGGCGGATCTGCCGTTTGCGGCCCTCTCTCAGGACGATCTGCACCCGGGTTTTCTGGTGGTCCATGTTCAGGATTCGGATGCGGCTGGGGCCGGTGAGACCGCCTTCGATTTCCAGTCCGCCTTGTTCCAGCTTGCGGCGATCCGATTCACTCAGTTTTCCCTCCAGCTCGGCCTCGTATTCTCTTTCTACCTGATATCGGGGATGGCTCAGGCGCTGGGTAAAGGCTCCGTCATTTGTCAGTAAAATCAGGCCTTCGGTGTCCTTGTCCAGTCTGCCGACAGGAAACAGGCGCACATCCGCGGACGCCAGCTCGAGTACGGTATGCTTGGCGTGAGGGTCGCTTGTCGTGCTGATGTATCCGACCGGTTTGTTTAGTGCCACGTAAACGTGTTCCGGCTGGCCCAGGACCTTGCCCTCGACAATAATCTCATCTTTTTTCGGGTCGGCCTTGACTCCCATATCCGTAATAGTTGTGCCGTTTATCCGGACCTTGCCGGCGCGGATAAGTTCATCAGCTTTGCGGCGCGAGCAGTGCCCGCTTGCCGCGATTACCTTGTTTAAGCGTTCGTTGGCCATAAGTGGAGTTTACCATAAAAATCTTTTTTTCGGCAAATTCAGAAATAATCACCAACTGAATTCAGATCAAACCGCGGGCACAAGACTGCTGATTCGTCGGATGTTTACTTCTTTGCCCGCGGATTTTAACCTTTTTCTCCTAAATCAGACGGAGAACAACGTCAACGTTGACAAGCGGCCAATGGAAGTTATACACTAGGTGAACAGACCTATGGAGAAGCAGATGAAAGCAGCTGATATAATGACGCGTAAGCTCAAGACCATAACTCCCTCAGTGCCGGTGCGGGAGGTGGCCGCGTTTTTCGTAAAGGAACGTATCAGCGGTGCGCCGGTCGTGGACGCGGAAGGTCATTTTCTCGGCATTGTGACGGAAGAAGACCTTATTTTTCAGGATAAGAAGATTCACCTGCCCACCTTTCTTAACATATTTTCCAATATTATCCCTCTGGGAATCGAGCATCTTGGCGAAGAAATCAGAAAGATTGCTGCGACTCAGGCCAGGGAAGTAATGCAGCAAAAACCTGTTTCTATTAGTCCGGGAACGTCTGTGGAAGAGATAGCCACTCTAATGACTGAGAGAAAGGCGCATTATCTGCCTGTGCTGAATAAGGGGCAGATAATGGGAGTGGTTACTAAACGGGACCTGATCCGGGCGGTGGCAAAAGGCAAGGTCTGGTAGTCCGCAACTGCCTGTCCCGCGAGTTTAACCCCCTAAGGAGAGATTTATGAATGAAAAAGAGGAGTTTTTGCAGATGGTCGCGAGCTTTCGCAGCGGAGATATTTTAAGGAAAATCGGAGGCAGCGTCGGTCTTCTCGTTGTTGCCGCGATGCTGATGTTCTTTTTAACTAACTGTCTGTATTATGTAAGGCCAAATCATTTCGCGATAAAACAGGTTAATATCGGGGTTCGCCCCGGGGTCAGGGATAAGGTCTATTCCTCCGGGTTTCATGTTATCGCGCCGTTCGGGGTCCATCTTATGCACAGTTTCCCCCGGGATATTCAGGCCTTTGAAATGAATGCCTATCTGGAACATAAGGCCAAAGACAAGCAGTTTAACATGCAGTTTTCCCGCAGCGCCATGCAGAAGAGCGGTACATCCGGTCGGGGCCTGCAGATAGACAAGGCCGCCCATATCCAGACTTCCGACGGGTTTTACGTGGACGTGGATGTTACGGTCCTCTATCATATTTCCGATCCGTACAAACTGATTACGACCATTGGTCCGGGCCGGCTGTACGAGGATAATGGGATCGTGCCCAAGGTGGAGCCCACGCTGAAAGAGACCCTGGGGGAGATGACTACTGAACAGTTTTTCCAAAGTCCGCTGCGCGTGAAAAAGGCGGAGGAGGCCCGGGCTCTTCTGAACCTGGAGTTGAATTCAAAAGGGATCACGGTCGATCATGTTCTGATCCGCTATTTTAAGTACAGCGATGAGATTCAGAAAAATATCGAAGAGAAAAAGCTTAAGGACCAGCTTGTATTCACCAATCAGTCCAAGGCCCGGGCCGCGACCGAAGAGGCCAAGGTGAAGAAGGTTCGGGAAGAAGGCGAGGTCAATGTCCGGATAAGGATGGAGGAAGGCCGGGCGTACGCGGTGAGAAAAATTGCCGAGAAAGATCTGTACACCCGGAAAAAGCATGCTGAGGGGGATCTGTTGATGAAACTGGCTGAGGCCCGACGCACGGAACTTGTAAATAACGCTTACCAGCAAAAGGGATCGGACAAGCTGGTCGGATTGAGGATGGCTGATGTGCTCATGGGGCTGGATGTGATCGTCCTGCCGTCGACCGGAGCCAACGGATTTAATCCGCTTGATCTGGAGAAAAGTCTTAGATTATTCGGCATTGCTGAAGAGGAGGGCAAACGATAATGAAAAAAATAAAAGTCGCCGCACTGATCCTGATCCTGGCGATAGCTGCCTCAGGCTGCATGCCGCACTCTACCGGCTCTACCGAAGTCGGGGTCAGAACGATAAAATGGTCGCTGTTTGCGGAAAAGGGAGTGGAGCAGAAGGTCTACGCGCCCGGAACCACCTATTTCTTTCCGCCGTTCATAAACGACTGGCATACTTTCGATACAAAGCTGCGCAACATGGAGATGACGATCAGTCGGAATCAGGGTTCGCACGCCGGGGCCGATGATCTTTTGTTCAAGTCTGTGGATGGAAATGATATCAGCCTGGATGTGATCATCGCTTATCGGATCGATCCGGCAAAGGTACCGTATCTTCTGCAGTTTGTGGCAAAGGACAATCTCGATTTGGAGGAAAAGGTGGTAAGGCCGATCTCCCGCACCATTACCCGGGATCTTTACGGTGAGCTTAAGACCGAGGAATTTTACATTGCAAACAAGCGCACGGAAAAAGCGGATAAGGCGATCAGCCGGCTGAATGAGGTATTGAATCCTTACGGGGTAATTGTTGAAAACGTGCTGTCCAAGGATTACCGGTTCAATCCGGCTTATCAAAAAGCCATTGAAGAAAAAAAGATTGCTGATCAGATAGCCGAGCGCTATAAATCCGAAGTTTTTGCCACTGTCGAAGAGTACAAGCAGAAGCTTGAACACGCGCAGGGAGAGGTTAATAAGATGATTGCCGGGGTTGACGGGGAGTTTGAGCGGGCAAAGATCGAAGCGGATGCCTACTTTGAAAAGCAGAAACTTCTGGCCCAGGCCTTGGAGGCAGAAGCTCAGGCTGAAGCCACGGGGATAACCCGGACAGTTGAGGCTCTGAATAATTCCGGCGGAGTCACGATGGTGAAGCTGCGGTTGGCCGAGGCATTGGCGGGCAAGAGCATTTACCTGCTGCCGTTTTCTGAAAACGGGGGAATGGATCTTAAAACTACTGACATCAATGAACTTCTGCGGGTTTATGGGGTTCAGGCAGCGGGAGGGAAAAGCACCGCGCCGTCAAGATAAAACCGGTTGACAGGAAGATTTAAACCCGCTTATAATTATGTCTATGAATTACTTAGGAGAGGCGCTTGCCGCTTCTGCGACATTTATGGCGGGTTTTTTCTTTTTAAACTGGATCTTTCTCCGGAAGATCAAACATAAAAAGATCTATACTCTGATTATTGAAGTCGCCTATTTCCTTGTGTTCTGGAGTATTGTGTATTCCCGGATTTAGGAGACCGGGTGATTAGAAAGGCCAGATCATGAAAAAAGCCCTGGTTGTTTTTTTATTGTTTATGATGATGGGATGCTCTCCTGCCGCGGGTCCGGACGAGGGCGGCCAGGTGAACTGGTTAAAGTATTATGATGTGGCCCGGGAGAAGTCCGAGGAATCGGGAAAACCGATGCTCATTGATTTTTACGCTGACTGGTGCAGCTGGTGTAAAAAAATGGATCAGACGACTTACTCTAATAAAGAGGTGGCAGAACAGATTAATTACGAGTTCGTGCCCCTTAAAGTCGATGCCTCCAAGGATGAGAAGCTGAGCCAAAGGTTTAATGTTCGGGGCCTTCCGACAACTGTCGTGGTGGCACCGGATGGTAAGGTTATAAAATCAATTCCTGGTTATCTGTCTCCGGAACAGTTTTTAGAGTTATTAACTGAAACTCAAGAGCAGCAGTAGATTGAAGAAGGCATTCTGCATCCTGACGGCCGTGGTCCTGGCAGTCATGTTTATAACCGGGGCCTTTGGCCTTCGGCCGGTGATTGTAAAAAATCGTTTGATCCTGGTAGAAACAGCAGCAACTTCCGCACAGCGGGCGCGGGGCTTGATGGGACGGAAACATCTGGGTAAAGATCGGGGCATGCTGTTCGTATTTGAGCAACCGGATCGTTACGCTTTTTGGATGAAGAATACTCAATTGCCCCTGAGCATC
This sequence comes from Candidatus Omnitrophota bacterium, assembly GCA_018399295.1. Classification (GTDB taxonomy): domain Bacteria; phylum Omnitrophota; class Gorgyraeia; order B26-G9; family B26-G9; genus M55B170. Next base: position 6,451 of record JAGYOO010000074.1, read on the forward strand.
GCTTTTATTGGACCGGACAAAAAGATCACCGATATTTACCGGATGGCCCCTTTGCTGGAAGACCGGCGTTACCGGCCGCGCTGTCCGGCGGGCTGGGCTTTGGAGATGAATCAGGGGTGGTTTGCGGAGAATGGGATAGAGTCGGGAGACCGGATTTGGTTTTCCCCCTGATCAGCTATTGACCTTTTCTGTTTTTTTTGGTAATATACAAACTTCTTGTGGTTCTGGGAAAGTAAAACAGACTTGAACAGGCCATTATGATCATCTTTCTCTCTGCCAGGGATGGTAGGCGGAAGTTGCTTTCTGTTTAAGCCGTCAAAGATTACCTGGTGAAGCGTTCCCTGTATTTCTGATTTAAGCGCGCCAGCCCGAGTTAAAAAAATCCTTGACAGAAAATAATTTTATGGTATAGTTTATCCCTTACATACCGAGGTTTTATAAGCGCTTGGAGGCGCTGCTGTAGCTCAGTCGGCAGAGCACATCCTTGGTAAGGATGAGGTCAAGGGTTCGATTCCCTTCAGCAGCTTTAAATTTGGGGGAGGTTTAAGATGGCGAAAGAGAAGTTTGAACGGACAAA
>JAGYOO010000075.1 GCA_018399295.1 Candidatus Omnitrophota bacterium
AGTCCGGTAAACCAAATAACGATACCTTTTTGGTTGAGTCGTTGTTCTTTTAGGGGGCGCCGGTTATTTCGATATCCATCCGGATTACGGAACTTTGAAAGACTGCCGGCAGTTTATTAAAGAGGCCCACCGCCGGGGGCTGAGGGTAATTACCGAACTTGTCCTGAACCACACCTCCAGCGAACATTCCTGGTTCCAACGGGCAAGGCGCGCGCCCAGGGGATCGGTATATCGCGACTTTTACGTGTGGAGCGATACCGCGGACAAATACAGAGACGCGCGGATCATCTTCAAAGACTTTGAGACTTCGAATTGGACCTGGGATGAGGTGGCCGGGGCTTACTACTGGCACCGGTTTTACTCGCACCAGCCGGATCTGAACTTTGATAATCCCCGCGTAAGGCAGGAGATGCTGCGGGTCCACGATTTCTGGTTTAATCTGGGGGTGGACGGGATGCGGCTGGACGCGGTGCCGTATCTTTATGAACAAGAGGGAACGAACTGTGAAAATCTTTCCCAGACTCATGATTTTCTGAAAAATCTTCGCAAACACGTAGACCATAAATTCAAAAATAAGATTTTTCTCTCAGAGGCCAATCAATGGCCTTCCGACGCTGCCGCCTATTTCGGTAAAGGCGATGAAAGTCATATGGCCTTCCATTTCCCGCTGATGCCCCGGATGTTCATGGCCCTGCGAATGGAGGACAGTTATCCGATAATCGATATTCTGCGTACCACGCCGGCAATTCCTTGGGATTGCCAATGGGCGATATTTCTTCGGAATCACGATGAACTGACTCTGGAGATGGTTACGGATGAAGAGCGTGATTACATGTACCGGGTCTATGCCCGGGAACCGCGGGCCAAGCTGAATCTGGGGATCCGCCGCCGGCTTGCTCCGCTGATGGGAAATGACCGGAAAAAGATCGAACTGCTGAATATTCTGCTGTTTTCCCTGCCCGGGACCCCGGTTATTTATTATGGAGACGAACTGGGGATGGGGGATAATTACTATCTTGGAGACCGGAACGGCGTTCGTACCCCGATGCAGTGGAGCCCGGACAAGAACGCGGGATTTTCCTCGGCGAGTCCTCAGAGTCTTTATCTGCCGCTGATAATTGATCCGGAGTATCACTACGAGCAGGTAAACGTGGAAAATCAGGACAAGAATCTTTCCTCACTCTTGTGGTGGATGCGCAGGGTAATTGCCATGCGCCGGCGTTTTAAGGCATTCAGCCGGGGGAATCTTGAGGTCCTGTCCGTAGACAACTCGCGGGTGCTGGCGTTTATCCGGCAGTATCAGGACGAGATTATTTTAGTGGTTGTTAATTTGTCACGGTTTTCCCAGGCAGTGGAGATCGACCTCTCGCCTTATACTGGGTATGTCCCGGAAGAATTATTCAGTCATAACCGGTTTCCTCCGATTCGGGAAAGCGCCTATGTGCTTACGCTCGGACCGCATAATCATTTCTGGCTCAAACTGCAAAAGAGTCGCGAACGGGCCGCTGTGACCGGGCAGGCGGTCCTGCCGGAGTTCAGCGTGAAGGGGGAATGGGAGAATGTGCTGGAAGGGAAAGCCCGGTTAAAGCTGGAGGACCGGTTGCTTGAATATCTGAAGACCAGCCGCTGGTTTTCCTCAAAAGCCAAAACCCTTCGTCAGGTGCGGATATTTGAAAACGCCGCGCTGCCGCGCCAGTTTCCCCGGAATTCACGGATCCTGCTTATAGAGGTTATCTATGTTGAGTCTCCGCCCGAGACCTATATTTTGCCGCTTTCCTTCGGGTCAATGGAAGAGACACTGCGCATTAACGAAGAGTTTCCGCAGGCGGTTATCGGCCGGCTTAAAACCGAGGCTGGTGAAGGGATGTTGTATGACGGCACATATGATCCGGAATTTCAGCAGTCTCTGTTGAAGATAATCGCGGGGAAAAAGAAGATAAAGGGACGTCAGGGTGAGTTTATCGCTTCCGCCTCCCGTTCTTTGCGCCGATTGTGGCCGGATTCGGGGACAATGCTTCCATCCCATGTGATAAAGGCCGAACAGAGCAACTCTTCAATCATCTACGATGAAAAGTTTTTTCTCAAGCTGTATCGGCGTTTGGATGAAGGGACCAATCCGGAATTGGAGATTTTGCGCGCTTTGGAAGAGAAGGGAGCGGCCAATGTACCTCTGTTCGCTGGATCGATTGAATACCGGCGTCCGAACAGTTCTCCCTTTACAGCATCGATCCTTCTTGGCTATCAGGAAAATCAGGGAACCGGCTGGACTTATATGCAGGAGGCAGTAACAGTTTATTTCGAACGCGTGCTTTCCCGTCGGTCGGAATTGGAGGAGATAGAGAACCAGTACGGGGACTGGCTGGATATGACCAACTCGAATGTCCCCGGACAGATGCAGGAGCTGATCGGCCCGGTCTATCTGGAGATGGCATCGCTTTTGGGAAAGCGTACCGCTGAATTCCATCTGCAGCTTTTTTCGTTAAATAAGGAAGACTTCGCGCCGGAGGCCTTTTCGCTTCTTTATCAGAAGTCTCTGTACCAGTCAATGCAGGGCCTGGTCCGGCGGAATTTTCAGCTTCTGCGAAAAAACCTTAAGATTCTGCCGGAACATCTTCAGGCAGAAGCGGGAAACATCGCGGCACTGGAACCGAAGATCCTCGGACGACTCCAGAAAATAACGCAGCAGAAGATAAACGCCATGAAGATCCGGATTCACGGGGATTATCATCTGGGACAGGTGCTGTATACGGGCAAGGATTTTTTGATAATCGATTTGGAAGGCGAGCCGGCTCGGCCCTTAAGCGAGCGCAGGCTGAAACATTCACCGGTAAAGGATCTGGCCGGAATGATCCGATCGTTTCATTACGCCACGTATAATACCTTGTTTCTTCAGCAGCGGTTCCGGCCGGAGGATGTCCCCTTTCTGGAGAAGTGGGTGGATCCCTGGTATTTTTACATGAGCGGCCGGTTTATTCACGCTTATCTTAAAAGCGCCGAACACAGTTCGCTGGTCCCGCAGAAACGAGATGAACTGGAGATGCTGGTCCAGGCGTTTTTGCTGGAAAAAGGGGTTTATGAACTCGGGTATGAGCTCAATAACCGGCCGGACTGGGTGATAATTCCGATGAAAGGGATTAAGAATATTTTCGGCTGACAAGAGGAAAATGCGAAGCCAGACAGATGTAAAGAGCAGGGCGCTCGCGTGAACGAACTTCCGGGCGATTTCGCGAAGATTGATCCGCGGTTTCCGGCCGGTGTCAGCCGGCAACCTGATGCGGATTTGGAAATATTACTGAATACAGCAATGACAGGGAGAAACCATGGATGCCTCGGACAAATCCACAAGTTTATGGGGCCGGCTGAAACGTTATCTTATCGCCGGAATCGCGCTGACTCTACCCCTGTTTATTACGATATATCTGATCCTCGTTTTTTTCCGCTTTACAGATCGTTTTGCCGGTAAATTCATAAATAATTATCTTTTTTATAACTATGGATTCCGAATCCCCGGGCTGGGAGTGTTGTTCCTGCTGCTGGTTCTGCTTGGGGTAGGCTTCCTCTCGTCGCATTTTATCGGCCGGAAAATCTTTCCGGTTGTGGAACGGTATTTTCTAAAGATCCCGTTTGTTGCCAATATCTATCCTTCGGCCAAGCAGCTTTCCGATTTTCTTTTTGGTGCCGCTGACGGACGGGACAAGTTCCAGAAAGTAGCCCTTGTCCAGTATCCGTTTCGCGGTTCCTATTCCATCGGATTTGTGACTAATGAATCACTGGAAGAGTTGAACCGGGTCGCCGGGGAGAGACTGATCAGTGTCCTGATCCCCCTGGCACCGGCGCCTTTTTCCGGGATTATCGTAATGTTGCCGCCGGACCGGATCAAGGTTCTGGAGATGTCATTTGATCAGGCGATAAAATTTATTGTTTCCGGAGGGGTCGTATCTCCGGTCGCGGTGAAACGAGGTGAGTATGAACATACTGATGATGACAAACACCTATAAGCCGGTTTTGGGCGGACTGGAGCGGTCGGTGTCGACGTTTTCCCGGGAGCTGCGGGAACGGGGGCATGATGTGCTTATCGTCGCTCCGGAGTTTCGAGACGCGCCGTCGGAAAAAGGAGTTGTCCGGGTCCCGGCGATCCAAAGGTTTAATGGTACCGATTTCTCAGTGGAATTGCCCGTGCCGGGGATCCTGTCGGAAAAGTTAAAAAAATTTTCTCCGGAAATCGTGCACTCCCATCACCCGTTTCTGATTGGTGATACCGCGTTGCGGATCGCGGCATCGCGACGTCTGCCGCTGGTATTTACCTTCCACACGCTTTATGAAGAGTACACCCATTACGTGCCTGGAGATTCTCCGGCAATAAAAAAATTCGTTACCTCTCTTTCCGTGGGTTACGCTAATTTATGCAACCGGGTGCTCGCGCCCAGTGAAAGTATCCACAAGATGCTTCAGAAGCGCGGTGTCACTGTGCCAGTGGATGTTCTGCCGACCGGGATCTATCCGGAAAAGTTTCAAGGAGACGGTAATGCCTTTCGCCGTAATCACGGGGTGGGCCTGGATTCGTTTGTGGTCGGGTTTGTCGGCAGGCTGGCAATCGAAAAAAACCTGCGGTTCCTGAGTCGGGCGATGGTCAAATTTTTAAAAGTCAACGAGAACGCGATCCTGCTGATGATCGGCAACGGTCCGCTGCGGGAGGAACTGGCGGATTTTTTCGGACAACACGGCTTGGCCGAGAGAGTTGTTTTTACCGGTGTTCTGGAGAGAGAGGAACTGGCTGATGCCTATGCGGCCATGGACGTATTCGTGTTCGCCTCTAAAAGCGAGACTCAGGGGCTGGTGCTGATCGAGGCTATGGCCGCGGGAACTCCGGTAATCGCTCTGGATGCCCCGGGCGCGCGGGAAGTAGTCGAAGACGGAATAAACGGAAGACTTCTGTTCGGGGATAATGAAGATGAGCTGGTCCGGGCGTTAACTGATTACTATAATCTTTCTCCTGTCTCAAAGCGGGAATTAGGTATCATGGCCGGGAAAATCGCCCAGAAGTTTTCGGTTGGCAACAGCATTGAAAAGCTTACGGATATCTATCGTTCCCTGTCGGGAGAGTCTTTTCGGCATAATACCGAACAGAGTGCCTGGTCGGAAACGATTCAGCTGATCCGGGCCGAATGGGCGCTTTTTTTGAATATGACCAAGGCTACGGGGGCGGCGGTGCTGCAGTTGAGCCGGAAGCCGGGGCGGAAAGGGAAATCAGTGGTATGGAGAAGAAAGACAGTGTCATCATCCGGACCTGCCGTCCGGAAGACCGGGAAGGCCTGAGAAAAATCTGCTGCGATACGGCCTTCTTCGGAAATCCGTGCGAGCATTTCTTTCCCGATCGGCAGCTTTTAGCCGATCTGATAATGAACTATTATATCGATCATGAACCGGAAAATACCTTTGTTGCCGAGGCGGGAGGAGAGGTCGTCGGGTATCTTTGCGCCGGGTTTGATGAGAAACTGTATCAGAGGAAGATGCTTGTTCAGATAATACCTAAGAGTATCGTTAAGGCCCTGCGGCGTGGTCTTATCTGGGACCGTCGGACTCTAAAGATGATTTTGTACAATATTCAGTCGGGAATCAGGGGTGAGGCAGTACTGAAGGCGGATTCAGCGGGGGAATGGGCGCATATTCACCAAAATATCCGGCATGATTACCGGGGCGCGGGAATCGGGGGGATGATGGTTCGGGCCTTGCTTGAATATGCCGGTAGCCGCGGAATTACCGGTATTAAATTCCGTTGTCTGCGCCAGGAGGACCGGTTTGGATTCTTTGAAAAATACGGTTTTCAGCGGCAGGCTGTCCGCCGCGTGCGCGTCTGGGAGCGCTGGCTCGGACGTGAGCCGCTTTATTATATGGAATACCGGTTTAAGCTGAATGAGGGACTGGATGGCTGTTAAGAAAACCATATGCCTGACTTTTGATGACGGACCCAATCCAAAGTGTACCAGGGAAATCCTTGATCTTCTGGAGGGGTATGGCGCAAAGGCAACTTTTTTTGTTGTAGGCCGCAATGTCCGTAAGTATCCGAATCTGGTGCGGCAGATATCCGAAAAGGGACACGATATCGGCAATCACACGTTTACGCATCCGGTGACTCCGCTGCCTTTGGCCCTGTCCCTGGAAAAAGAAGTGAAGCTTACCGAAAAAGCGATAAGCCGGGTGACCGGGAAACAGCCCTGGCTGTTTCGGCCGACCTGGAAGGTTTGGGATCGGGGAAACGTCGAATTAACCGCCCTCATTCGGGAACTTGGTTACCTGCCGGTGCGCTGGTCATTGTCCAGCTTGGACTGGATCGGGAGCATTGCTTTGTCCCGGCGCCGTCTGCTGGAACAGCCGTTGCGTTCCCGGGAGATCATCCTTCTGCATGATGGTAATGAGAAATCATTGATAGGAGGAAGAAAGGCCACAGTGCGGGTTTTGTCCGAACTGCTTGAGCGGTATTCGCCTAAAGATACGCAGTTCGTGAGTTTAAGCCGGTATTTCAAAATATTTTCCCCGACAAGCCATGTTTAATTTTTTATTGACAATACTTAAAAAATATGTATACTTGGTGTCAATGGTGAATGAGATGGAGGCTAAACGCATCGGCAGGGTAAGTTCACCTTGCCTTTTTTTGTTCCTTCTTTATTCGCCGAAATCTGAAGTAAAGGAGGGAAGAGGCAATGGCTAGAGGCAAAGTGAAATGGTTCAGCAATCAGAAGGGTTTTGGGTTCATCACTCTTGATTCCGGCACCGATGTATTCGTGCATCACAGCGCGATTCAGGGTGATGGGTTCAAGTCGCTCGAAGAGGGACAAGAAGTCGAAGTTGAGACTGAGCAGGGTCCCAAGGGAGAGCATGCGACTAAAGTAACGAAAGTATAAATAGAAAAATGTTTCCTCCAGTGACGATGCCTGCTCAGATGCCCCC
>JAGYOO010000076.1 GCA_018399295.1 Candidatus Omnitrophota bacterium
GCCCAAAAATTCGCTTTGCTGTGGGATATTTATGACGAGATCTTTTCCCGCGGGGATCTGGATCTGGCCGAGCTGCTGCGGTTTGAGGAGGAGCAGCGGGAGTGGCTGCCGGACTACGCGTTGTTTAAGGTGATCCGGGACTTCCATGATCAGCGGCCCTGGTGGGAGTGGGATGCCGCGTTGCGCGACCGGCAGGCGCAGGCTCTTTCTTCTTTTCGCTCGGCCCATGAAAAAGAGATCCTGTTTGATTACTGGGTTCAGTGGCATCTGCACCAGCAGTTTAAGGTAACCCGGGATCTGGCAGTCGGATTGAACGTGCTGATCTCCGGAGATATGCCCTTGTTTGTCAGCCGGGACAGCGCGGATGTCTGGGCGCATCGCTCGTTGTTTGATCTGAATTTCGTCACCGGAGCTCCTCCCGCAAGGCATAATCCCATTGGGCAGCGCTGGAGTTTTGCCGCTTTTGACTGGTTCGGAGTGAGGCAGGACGCGTTTGAATATTTCATATCCAGGCTGCGCCGGGCCGAACAGTTTGTGCAGATGCTCCGGCTGTCGCATACCGCGGATCTGTTTTCCACGTGGAAAATACCGTTCCAGAATCTGTCTTCGAATCAGGGAAAAAACGGTTTTTATCAGGAAAATCCAGACGCGCGAAAGCTGCTGGCGCAGTTGCGGGAAAGCGCGAGGATCCCGCTGCTTACTGATCCGGTTGACCGCTTGTCCGGGGAGCAGAAGGGTTTTCTGGACCAGGCGGGGTTTCTGGAGTATGAGTTGAGGCCGGAATTGAAGGGATGCCGGAAATGCTCGGCAACAATGCTTTCTTCTCATGATACCGCCGCCTGGTCTGATCGGCGCAACCCGCGGGAAAAGGTGTTTGGAGGACCGGAGGAGTTGATAAGCCGGTTTTTTTCCTGTGATTCAAAACTGGCTGTTACTTCGGTTTTTGATTATCTGGCTTTGAACGAACCGGAGATGAAGCCGGAACAGTGTTCAGGGGATCTCTGGAGCCGGGTTTTGCCGCTTTCTCTGGAGCAGCTTATGTCGCGGTCTCTGGACGCGAAACTGAAAAAGTTAAGTGAGCTGGGACGCCGGGTTTAAAATTCTTGGGGGTTGAGAGTTAACGCGGTAAAATCATTGGTTATGAAACAGGAATTTTCCGCGGGAGCGGTGGTCTTTAGAGGATCAAAGGGTAAGGCGCTGTATCTGCTTTTATATGGCCGGGAAAACAAGAGTTGGGGGTTTCCTAAAGGGCATATTGATTCCGGAGAAGATGAGCGGGAAGCGGCGCGGCGGGAGGTCCGAGAAGAGGCCGGGCTGGAGGTTGATTTTTGTAACGGGTTCCGGAAAGAGCTGGTTTATCCGGCATTCAAACGCCGCGGACCGGACCTGGGAATGACAGTGGAAAAGCATGCGGTGTATTTTCTGGCAAAGGCCGCCGGGGAAACGGTTAAGGTTGATGGAGATGAGATTAGTGATTTTTCCTGGCAGGAGCTTAAGCCGGCCCTAAAAATGCTGGGGTTTGATTCTTTGCGAACGTTGTTAAGACAGGCAGCAGTTCAGGTGGATTTCTTTTTTAAGCACTGTTATTAACTTTTTATTAACAGTATCTAACTTGTTTGTTTTCAATCTTTTTAAAGATTTTATCATTTAGTTAATCTAGTTTATCCACTAGTTTGCGTAAGTCTTGAAATAGAAGCGGTCGAGTTGAAATGGAAAGGAGATCAGTATGCGTAATTTAGTAGCGGCAGTGGTGGCTTTGGCGGTTTTGGTATCAGGTTGTACCGGGTCGTTTGTGTTGACAAAACAGGTCTATGATTTTCACCGGTCGCAGCCGAAGTGGCAGGATGAGCTTCTTTTTCTCGCGGCCGCGATTCTTCCGGTCTATGGTCTGGCTATGGCCGGGGACGCGATTATTTTCAACACTATTGAATTTTGGTCCGGCGAGAATCCTTTGGATCAGGAAGTTGACCTTAGTAAGAGCGAGGTCGGGGTTGAGGGGAGTCTGGTGCTTAATTATTTGAGTTCCGGCGAGGTGGAGATCAGTCGCAACGGGGAGTCTTCGTTGCTGCTGGAAAAGACCGGGGACGGGGTTGTCGCCCGGAATAAAGACGGAGAGGTTATCTGCGTTTCTCAGAAAGATGATGTTGGAGGTATTTCGATCTATGATCGTGAGGGGAATCTTATGCGCCGGTTTTCTTCCCGTCAGGTGGAGCTGGCTCAGCGTTCTCTGAAGGATTAAGGATATATCTGTAAGCGGCAAGGCTAAGTCGACCGCGGCCTTGCCGCCGCGCAGATCTTCCGGGGGTTGACGGCTGTGGTACTATTTTATATATGAATAATCATGAGATAAGATGTGTGCACTGTGGTAATACCGGGCATGATCCGGATGCCTTGAATTGTCTGTTTTGTGGAGAATCGCTGCCGGTGACGACGGGGTTTATGGCCAGGCTTTCCCGGCCGAAATCCGCGGCCGCGTTCGCTCTGCTGATAATCGCCGCTTTTCTGCTGTTTCTGTTTCTTTAGAAATCATCCCTTTTTCCCCTTGACATCCGAGTTGTATGCGGGTATATTCTTTGTTTCATAACAATTTTTTTTATAATCAATAAAATGTAAGTAAAACGGAGAGCAAGATGGCAAGACTTATTGATCTTAGCAGGGTCAGGAATATCGGGATTATGGCGCATATCGATGCCGGGAAGACTACGGTTACCGAGAGGATTCTTTTTTATACGGGCCGTTCGCATAAGTTGGGTGAGGTTCATGACGGTAAGGCCCAGATGGACTGGATGAAGCAGGAGCAGGAACGCGGGATTACGATTACTTCCGCGGCTACTACCTGTTATTGGAATGATCACCGGGTTAATATTATTGATACTCCCGGTCACGTGGATTTTACCGTGGAGGTGGAACGTTCGCTCCGGGTGCTTGACGGCGCGGTGGCGGTGTTCTGTGCGGTGGGCGGGGTTGAGCCTCAGTCCGAGACGGTGTGGCGGCAGTCGGTAAAGTATGAGGTTCCCAAGCTGGCGTTTGTAAATAAGATGGACAGGGTGGGCGCTGATTTTTTTGCGGTTTTCAGGAATATTGAAGAATCGCTGGGGGCTAATGTTCTTCCGTTACAGGTCCCGATCGGCGCGGAGGAGGATTTTCGCGGTACGGTCGATCTGCTGGAAATGAAGGCCTATATTTATGAGGAAGATTCCCAGGGTAAGAATTATAATGTGGTGGATATCCCGGCGGATTGTCTGGAGAAGGCAAAAGAGTTTCGCCATCTGATGGTTGAAAAGGCCGTGGAGTTTGATGATGCTCTGATGGAAAAGTATCTGGAGGATGAGACGACGATAACGGTGGAAGAGTTGAAGGCGGCGATCCGTAAGGGGACGATTGCCAATAAGGTCGTTCCGCTTCTCTGCGGGTCGGCGTTTAAGAATAAGGGGGTTCAGCGGTTGCTGGACGCGGTTACGGATTTTCTTCCTTCGCCGTCGGATCTTTCGGCTGTGGAAGGCCACGATCCGGATGATCTGGAGAAGAAGATTCTCCGCAAGCCGGATGATGACGCGCCGTTTGCCGCTCTCGCGTTTAAGGTGCAGGCTGACCCGCACATGGGAAAGCTTATTTATTTTCGTGTTTATTCCGGCTCGATAAAGGCTGGTTCGTATGTGTTCAATTCAACAAAGGACCGGAAGGAGCGGCTGGGCCGGATTCTGCAGATGCACGCGAATCAGCGGGAGAGCCGTGAGGATATTTTCGCGGGAGATATTGCCGCGGCGGTCGGGCTTTCGAATACTGTTACCGGCGATACGCTGTGCGATCCCGATCATCCGGTGCTGCTGGAGGCCATGGAGTTTCCGGCGCCGGTCATGTCTTTGAGTATTAAGCCGCTGAGCCGGCAGGATCAGGACCGGTTGGGCAAGGGGTTGATGCGTCTGGCGGAAGAGGATCCGACGTTTACGGTCGGGACGGACCGGGAGACTGATGAAACAGTTCTTTCCGGGATGGGGGAGCTTCACCTGGAGGTTATTATCGACCGGTTGAAGCATGAGTTCAGCGTGGACGCGCAGGTCGGCAAGCCTAAGGTTGCTTATCGGGAGACTTTGACCGGCAAGATCACGCAGGAGTACAAACATGTTAAGCAGACCGGTGGTAAGGGGCAGTACGGTCATGTTGAGCTTGAGATATCGCCGGTTCCGGCCGGGCAGGGGTTTGAATTCAATAATAAGATTGTCGGCGGCGCGATTCCGAAGGAGTATATCCCGGCTGTGGAAAAGGGGATTATCGAGGTGATGCACAGAGGTATCTATGCCGGCTTTCCGATCGTTGATGTGCGGGTCGATCTTGTGGATGGTTCTTATCACCAGGTCGATTCTTCGGAAATGGCGTTTAAGATTACGGGCGCGGAGTGTTTTAAGAGAGGTTTTCTCCGCTGTCATCCGGTTCTGCTGGAGCCGGTAATGTCGATCGAGATCACAACGCCGGAAGATTATGTCGGCGATATCGTGGGCGATATCTGCTCGCGCCGGGGTAAGATCCTGGGGATGGAGATTAAGGCTAATTTCCAGGTGATTTCAGCCGAGGCGCCGTTGGCGGCGATGTTCGGGTACGCGACGAATCTGCGGTCCATGAGTAGTGGCCGGGCGGTGTATTCGATGCATTTTGAAAAGTATGAGGCGGTTCCGTTCGAGATTACTGAGAAGATTATCGAAGAGAAGAAAAAAGAAAAAGCCGGTTAATATGTTTTGCCGGCGGGAAAAGGCGGGCCTTATCGGCCCGCTTTTTTTTTGTCTGAAACGGGAATATGAATTGCCTGCTTCCGTGCGGGTGATGTAAAATGTTACGGTGAGTTTAAAATTCAGAGGTTTAAATGGATGAGAAAGATTATTCCAATTTAGGTGAAAAAGAGTTTTACTGCCTGGGGATCAGCGGCAGTCCGCGGCGGGGCGGTAATTCGGAAACTCTGCTGGATGAGGCGCTTTCCGGGGCCGCGTCGGCTGGAGCGGTAACGGAAAAGGTTATTCTCAACGAGCTTAAGTTCCGGCCGTGTCAGGAGTGCGACAGTCCGGGGCCGGAGGGTTCGTGCAAGCTGGAAGACGATCTGCGGTCGGTGTTTCCCCGGGTGCGGCGGGCAAATGCCCTGATTGTGGCCAGTCCGGTTTTCTTCGGCAGCCTGAGCGCGCAGACTAAGATGTTCGTTGACCGGTTCCAGTGTGTCTGGCGGGGCCGGTATGTTCTGCGGATGGAAGGACTGACCCGGGCGAAGCGGGGGGGCTTTATCTGTGTGCAGGCCGGTCAGCGAAAGGATTTTTTCGCCTGTTCCCGCGGAATCGTCCGCAATCTGTTTGCGGTGATCGAGGCCCGGTATGAGCAGGAGCTTTTTGTCGAAGAGGTTGAGTCCCGGGCTCAGGTCAGGCAGAAACCTGAATCTATGCAACAGGCATTTGAACTCGGCCGTGCTCTCGCCCGACGGAGTATTCTCCCAAAATAAGTTTTGACCGCAGCGTTGCTTCCACTTTGTAACATCGTTTTTCAGCTAGTTTAAGGAATTTAAACCTTTCCGGCTTGCTATTAACAGTGCTATTAGGTAGTATAAAGACCGGAATGGGGTTGGGTATGATAAATAGAGACGCAGCGCTTCAGCTTATCGAAAATAATCTTAAAAGTTCTAATCTTAAGAAACATTCTCTCTCCGTGGAATGCGTGATGCGGCGGCTGGCTGAACGCTGGAAGGATGAGAATCCGGATGAGTGGGCCATGGCCGGCTTGCTGCATGATCTCGATTATGACTTTACGCAAAATGACCCTGGCCGGCATGGTCTGCTTAGTGTGGAGATGCTGCGCGATGAAGATCTGCCGCCGGTTGTGCTGGAGGGGATAAAGTCACATGCCGGTCATGGGGAACGGGTTTCCCGGCTGGCGAAGGCGCTTTACGCGGCAGATCCTTTGACCGGGCTGATCGTGGCAGCGGCTTTAATGCATCCGAATAAAAGTCTTTCCGCGACTGATACTGAGTTTGTGTTGAAGCGGTTCCGGGAGAAGCATTTCGCGCGTGGTGCCCGGCGGGAACAGATAATGGAATGCGCGGGGCTGGGGCTGAGCCTGGAAGAGTTTGTCGACGATGCGCTTACAGCGATGTGTGGAATAAGTAAGGAGCTGGGGTTGTGAGGATGGAGGATAAGGCATGCAGGTAAAAGAGGTAATGCAGAAGGATATTATTTCGGTGAAGCGCGGGACGAGCCTGGCGCAGCTTCTGAATCTGTTTTGCGGGTTTCACAGTTTTCCGCTGGTGCCGGTGGTTGACGAGAATAAGGTGCTGATCGGGTTCGTGCATATGCGGAGTCTGTTTGATATTTTCAAGCCGTATCATCAGGAGATCCTGATGCGTAATCCGCTGTGTATAGTGGACCGGGAACCTGCGGATATTTTTGATATTGATATTGAAGAGGGTATGGGGCTGCTGGTGATCGTGGCGGATATCATGGATCAGAAGATCGTGAAGGTGCGGGAAGACCAGACGCTGCGGGAGGCGTATGAGCTGATGCAGCTGCATAACCGGGACGCACTGCCGGTGGTGGATTCGGAGGGGCGGCTGGCGGGTATTGTCGGGGTGTTTGATATTGTGATGCGGATTTTCAAGGAAAAGGGTGTTATTTAGAAACTACTTCTATCTGGTTGACGGGTAATAAAAGATGAATGTAATTCTCGGTATCAGTCTGGTGTTTCTTTTCGGCCTGCTCGCGACGTGGCTGGCTGAAAAATTAAAGACTCCGGCAATTACAGCTTATCTGATCACCGGGATTCTGATTGGTCCCCATGTCTTGGATCTGATTCCGGGAAGTGTTATCGGGATGTCCGGGGTTATCTCGAATTTTACGCTCAGTCTTATTGCTTTTAGCATTGGACAGAATTTC
>JAGYOO010000077.1 GCA_018399295.1 Candidatus Omnitrophota bacterium
AAGTATTCCAAGCTGTCTTCCGCGCTGCCGGCAGCAGCGATCGGATGCTGCGGATTAACCTGCGGGATCAGATTGAGGTTTTCGCCGGACGCAAACGAAGCTTGGCTTATATCGAGGAGATGGAAGAGGATACCGGAACCGAGTCAAGACAGACTAGAATGAAGACTGTAGTGGTTCTTCCGGCGTACAACGCGGAAAAGACCCTGAACGCGACTTTTTCAGATATTCCCCGGGAAGAAGTGGACGAGGTCATCCTGGTGGACGATGCCAGCAAAGACAACACCGCCGGGCTGGCCCACCAGCTGGGAATAAAGGTGTTCAGGCATGAGCAGAACCATGGCTACGGCGGAAACCAGAAGACCTGTTATCAGAAGGCACTGGAGGCGGGTGCTGATATTGTGGTCATGGTCCATCCGGATTATCAGTATGATCCAAAAGTTATTCCTGATCTGATCGAGCCGATTAAATCAGGACGGGCGGACGCGGTCTTTGGCTCAAGAATGATGAAGGGCGGAGCCCTTATCGGTGGAATGCCGTTGTGGAAGCATAATGTGAATATTATGCTGAGCGCGTTGGCGAATATGTTTCTCGGTACGTATCTTACCGAGTACCATTCCGGATTCCGGGCTTATAGCGCTGATTTTCTCCGTCGGGTGCGGTTTGGGGAGAACTCGGATGATTTTGTGTTTGATTTTGAGATGATCGTGCAGGCGGTTACGAATTACCGCCGCATTGAAGAGATCCCGATCCGGACCCGTTATTTTGACGAGGCCTCAAGCATAAAGCTGCTTCCTTCTCTTAAGTACGGCGCGGGCATTCTGAAGACCCTGATAAAGTATAAGCTGCATAGCGGTAACATGATTCGCTTTCGCCAGTTCGAGTAGAATGCGGGAACGCGGTTAAAGTTTAAGTTGACGGAAGAAGAAGAACCATGGTATGTTAACTGCGGGCCGGAGCCTCCCGCGCATTGTCCGCAACATTGGCCTTACTGCAAATAAGATACCCCGGATATGAAAAAAAAACTACTTTTCGCGCTTGGATTGCTGGCGCTCCTTTTATTTACATACGGCAACAGCCTGTATAATCCCTTCCTCATCGACGATATAACTCTGGTTAAGGGTAACTATCTTATCGGAAGCCTTTCTCGTTTTCCCCAGATGTTTTGCGAGACATATCTTGACTCTTACTATCGTCCGCTGGCTACGGTTTCTCTGGGGCTGAACTATCTTGTTAACGGTCTGGATCCGGTGGGGTATCATCTGGCGAATATCCTTTTTCACTTCGTGAATTCTCTGCTTTTGTTCGTTCTGCTGAATTCCCTGTTTAAGAACTTTTCTCTGGCAGGTCTGACGACGCTGCTGTTCGCCGTTCATCCGATTAACAGTGTTTGTGTCAATTATATCTCTGACCGGGGAAATCTTCTCGGCGCCCTGTTTATGCTGATCAGTCTGATCCTGTTCAGACGCAGTCTCTTGAAGGGGAAATGGCTGAGTTGGTTCGGCGGGCTGTTGGCCTTTGTCGCCGCGCTGCTCTCCCGGGAAAGCTCGATACTGATGCCGCTGTACTTTCTTTGTCTCTGGCTGCCGCTGACAAAAGAGGAACGGCCGGCTACAAAACGGATTATACTGACCTTCTCGATCCTCGCCATGTTTTCGGTCGTCTACTTTGTATTACTAAACCGGATGTGTCCTCTGACTTCAGCAATGCTGGCCCGCGGGCCGAAGCTTTTTTCCTGGTTGCAGATAAAGGCGTTTTTCCTAATGATGATGCATTATCTGCTGCTGTTTGCCGGTCCTTACAAAATACTTTTTTTCCGGGAGGTGTTTAAAGCGGCATCTCTGCCCGGGGTTATCGGGGTTTGTCTGTTTATCACCGGGGTTACGGTCGCGGTAATAAAGAACAAGGCCTATCGTTCCCGCTTGCTGTGGTTTGGAGCCGCCTGGTTTCTGGTGGGAGTGGCGCCGCTTTACCGCCTGCTTTTATACCGTCCGGAAATCGGATATGTGATGCAGGACAGCTGGATCTATTTTTCCGGTCCGGGCCTGCTGCTGCTTCTGGCTGCCGTGTTGCTTTATCTGCGACGGTTCGTGCGGCCGGAACTGTACAAAGTATTCATGGCGCTGCTCGTGATTTTTCTTGTCAACCAGACGCTTGGAGAAAATCTCCGCTGGCATGACGTAAAGACATACTGCCGCTACTGGTTGAAGGAAGTGCCGGATAATCCGCTGGCTTTTAATACCCTGGCCCGGGAATACACGAAAGAGAAAGAGTATGAGAGAGCCGAACTGCTGCTGCTGCGCTCTCTGGAGCTTACTAAAAGCCGGAAAAGGATAATCTGGGAACTTCACAATCTCAGTCTGGTTTATATCTGGAAGGGGGAACCGGATAAGGCAATCAAGTACGCGCGAAAGTCCCTGAAGATGCAACCAAAGACGTCGCTGGGCTATTACATTCTGGGCCGCGCGTATCAGGATAAGGGAGAGACGCAAAAGGCTATTAACATGTTCCGGCGCCAGCAGCTGGATAACTTCAGCCATCCCCTGACCCACCAGTTTCTGATGGAGATATATGAGAAACAGGGCCGGGAAAGACTGGCCCGGGCGGAGAAGATCCTGTCTCTATACTTTCAGCAGTTTTATCCGGCCGGGGAGCCGGAGCTCTGGCGCCAAAAAGCGATAGATGAGCTGATAATGCTTGGTCTGAAAAGTTACAAAGACGGTGACCGGTATGAGGCCCTGGAGATATTCAGGCTGGCGGTCCAACTGGAGCCGAACGGGGTATTGAGGCATAATATAAAGCGTTTGATCCGCAAATCAGAAACCGAAGACAAGTTGACGCAAAGGGCACAATCTGTTAATATATTTCTTTCTGAGGACAACTAAATGATAGAGCGTTATACATTAAAAGAGATGGGAGATATCTGGAAACAGGGAAATCGTTTCCAGAAGATGCTGGACGTGGAGCTGGCCGTATGCGAGGCCTGGGCCGAGTTGGGCCGGATTCCCAAGGCCTCCTTGAGCCGGATTAAGAAACGAGCGGGGTTTGATGTTCAGCGCATTGACGTTATCGAAGAAGAGACCAGGCATGATGTTATCGCCTTTCTTACCAGTGTCGCGGAAAAGGTAGGTCCGGATTCACGGTTTATTCATATGGGACTTACCTCCAGTGACGCGCTGGATACCGGTTTGGCCCTTCAGTTGAAGCAGGCCTCGGATGTCTTGATCACGGATGTGGAAAGACTGTTGAAGGTGTTGAAGGAAAAGGCCCGCCGCTATCGCGATGTGCCGATGGCCGGACGTTCACATAATGTTCACGCGGAACCGATCACATTTGGACTCAAAATCGCGTTGTGGCATGAAGAGACAAAGCGTAATCTCGACCGGTTGAAACGGGCCCGTAAGGCTGTGTCCGTGGGAAAGCTTTCCGGCGCGGTAGGGACGTATTCCAACCTTGATCCCCGGATCGAGAAGATAGCACTTAAGAAGCTCGGTCTGGACACTGAGCCGGTTTCTAATCAGGTTGTTCAACGGGACCGGCACGCGGAGTTTCTTACTGCCTTGGCGATTACCGGTTCCAGTCTGGAGAAATTCGCCACTGAGATACGCAATCTCCAACACACAGAGATCCTGGAGGTGGAAGAGTTCTTTGCCAAAGGACAAAAGGGGTCCTCCGCCATGCCGCACAAGCGCAATCCGATCGTTTGTGAACGAATCTGCGGCCTGGCCCGGTTGTTAAGGGGTAATTCTCTGACTGGAATGGAAAACGTGACCTTGTGGCATGAGCGTGACATCTCGCACTCTTCAGTGGAACGCGTTATTATTCCTGATTCGGCCATTGTTCTTGATTATATGCTGGTGAAGTTTACTGAACTGATAAAGAGGTTGAATGTATACCCGGCTCAGATGCGGCGGAATCTCGAACTTACCCGAGGGCTTATGTTTTCCCAGAGGATCCTTATTACTCTGGTTGAGAAGGGCTTTACACGAGAGCAGGCATACCGGATTGTTCAGGATAACGCCCTGCTTTCCTGGGAAAAAGGTCTTGATTTTAAACAATTGCTAAAAGAAGATACCCGGCTTAAGGGGAAGGTATCTCCGGCCGAGGTTGACAAATATTTCGATCTTAACTATGTATTAAGGAATGTCAAGGCGGTTTTTAAACGGATAAAGATCTGAGGCATGCCTTCCGTTGGTCTTGCCGACGCCGGTATTCCAACTTTCCCATAATTTAAAATCAAAAATCTGATATGTTCTGGAGAATTGAAATTCAAAACAAACCGGGAGTTCTTGACCCGGTTGGTGAGGGGATAAAACGCGATATCGCGGATCTGGGCATTGCCGGAGTATCCGGAGTAAAAATGCTTCAGGTATTCATCATTGAAGGGGATATAGATGCAAACGGCGTGCGCCGGATCTCTGCCGAGCTGCTATGTGACCCGGTGATTCAGCGATATCGGTGCGGGCGTCTGGATAGCGGGATTTGGGGCCGAAAAGACAGCCAGGCGGCCCAGGTCGAGGTGGCATATAATCCAGGAGTCATGGATCCCTGGGAAGAAAGTACTCTTAAAGGTATCCGTGACCTGGGGCTTGCCGGTGTTCATTCGGTCAAGACCGGCCGTAAGTACGTTATAACTCCCGATCCTGGCAAAAAACAGCTGAGACTTATCAGTGAAAAGCTTCTATATAATAAGGTGATCCAGCATATTGTTGATATCCGGACCCTCAAAAAAACCCTCCAAGCCCACAAGGAAGTCGGATATGAGTTTCATAAGACAGATATCCCTCTTCGTGATTTTTCCGATAAAGAGCTGGAACGGTTAAGCCGGGAAGGTCAGTTGTATCTTAATCTGGCTGAGATGCGGACGATAAAGGAATATTTTACAAAAATCGGGCGAGATCCTTCGGATTGTGAATTGGAGACCCTGGCTCAGACCTGGTCGGAACACTGCATGCATAAGACCATGCGGGGCAGGATTGAATACCGGGATGAAAGCCGGTCCCGCGCCCGGCCTCGTCTTATTCATAACCTTCTTAAAGAGACGATTATGCATGCTACCCGGAAGCTGGATAAAAACTGGTGCGTTTCGGTGTTTAAGGACAATGCCGGAATTATCCGGTTTGACCGCGATAATGACGTCTGCTTTAAGGTCGAGACTCATAATCATCCCTCAGCGCTTGAGCCCTATGGCGGTGCCGGCACTGGTACCGGTGGTGTGATCCGGGATATCCTGGGAGTCGGAATGGGGGCCAGACCGCTGTTAAATACCGATGTATTTTGTTTCGGGCCGCCGGAACTGTCCGCAGACAAGGTTCCGGAGGGCGGTCTGCATCCCAAACGGGTGATGAAGGGAGTGGTCGCCGGGGTTCGTGATTACGGTAACCGGATGGGAATCCCGACGGCCAACGGAGCGGTGTTCTTTGATGAACGCTACACCGGTAATCCGCTGGTCTACTGTGGGACCGTGGGGATCATGCCGCGCGAGGCCGCGAACAAAAAGGTTGATTCAGGGGATTATGTGGTCGTAGTGGGGGGGCGAACCGGAAGAGACGGCATTCACGGTGCGACTTTTTCTTCCGGAGAGCTTACTACCGAATCGGAGAGCGTTTCCGGCGGTGCGGTGCAGATCGGGAACGCTATAACCGAGAAAAAAGTACTTGATGTCCTTCTTCAGGCTCGCGATCAGGGATTATACAGCGCGATAACCGATTGCGGTGCCGGCGGCCTGTCCAGTGCTGTCGGAGAGATGGGAGTTGATACGGGAGCGATAGTTCATCTGGATAAAGTTCCCCTGAAGTATCAGGGCTTGAATTATACGGAGATCTGGATCTCCGAGGCTCAGGAAAGAATGGTTATGTCCGTACCCGCGCGAAAGCTGAAAAAGTTACTGGCGGTGTTTGAGCGCGAAGGGGTCGAGGCATCAGTTATCGGCCGGTTTACGGATACTCATCGGCTGGAACTTTTTTATAAAGAACATAAGGTATGTGATCTGGATATGGAGTTTCTTCATGAAGGGCTGCCTACGGTTACCCGCGAAGCGGTATGGAAGCCGCGTCCGGTCCGGTCGGTGTCCAGCCGCAAGTTTTCGGATCCGGGAAAAACTTTGCTGAAGATACTTTCGGATCTTAATGTCTGCAGCAAAGAATGGATTATTCGTCAGTATGACCATGAGGTGCAGGGGACAAGCGTCCTGAAACCTCTGGCCGGGGTCACTAATGACGGACCGCAGGACGCGGCGGTGATACGGCCGGAGCCGACCTCCCGTAAGGGGCTGGCAGTGGCCTGCGGAATCAATCCCCGCTTTGGCGAGCTGGACCCCTACTGGATGGCCGCGGCGGCGGTGGATGAGGCCCTGCGCCAGATCACGGCAGTGGGCGGTGACATCAGCCAAACCGCGATTCTGGATAATTTTTGCTGGGCGAATACCTCACGGCCGGAGATTCTCGGTCAGTTGGTGCGGGCCTGCTTCGGCTGCCGCGACGCGTCTCTTGGATTTTCCGTGCCGTTTATCTCGGGTAAGGACAGCCTGAATAATGAGTATAGTGTCGGAAAGCGGACGATCGCGATTCCGCCGACGCTGTTAATATCGGCGCTTGCTGTTATTGATAATGTGGAAAAAACAATTTCCGCCGATGCCAAGCGCTCCGGCAATCTTGTCTATTGCGTGGGGATGACTTACGCGGAGATGGGCGGAAGTGTCTGTTACGCGGTTACCGGCCGGAACAGTTCGGATCTGCCGCGGGTAAGATTTCAGACTGCCCGGCGGATCATGGACGCTTTAGGGCGGACGCTTCGCTCCGGTTTGGGGGTTTCCTGTCATGACTGTTCAGAAGGGGGGCTGGCGGTAGCCCTGGCGGAAAGCGCTTTTGCCGGTGGGCTGGGAATGGACATAAGTCTGAAAG
>JAGYOO010000078.1 GCA_018399295.1 Candidatus Omnitrophota bacterium
GGCCGCCGGTAGCAGCTACCTCCAGGGCGCGCCGGGCAAATCCCTGCCCGTGAACTTCAGAAAGATCAAAATCGTAATGGATTTTTTTCGCCAGTTCTTCGCGCAGATCAGCTTTTACCGGTTTAAGGGTGGTTTCTCCCAGAAGAAACTGTATGGCTTCAGCCAGCGTTTCCACGGAATATACCGGGATTGACGAGGATATCGCGGCTTCATAGGCATTTAAAGCGGGAACCAGGACAAGCCTGGAATCAACATTACCCTGAACCATCGGGAGAACACCGTTTACTTCCCGGACCTTTCCATCAAGTGACAATTCTCCCAGGGCTGCTACTTTATGTAAAGACTCTGCGGGGATTTTCCCTGAGGCAGCCAGGATGGCAAGGGCGATTGGCAGGTCGTAAACCGTGCCTTCCTTTTTAGTGTCCGCGGGAGCGAGATTTATTGTGATCTTCCTGACCGGGAAATCCAACCCGCTATTTCGGACAGCTGAACGCACCCTGTCTTTGGCTTCCCGGACCGCGGCATCCGGTAATCCGACAACAGCTATTTGCGGAAGTCCTTTAGATACATCTACTTCAATGTCAATAGGATATCCGTTGATTCCATTAAGCCCCAGACTGCCGATTCTGGCGATCATAATATCTCGGTTTGCGGGTTGATAAATATAAATTATTGGCAGATATACAATTATAGAATTATTGATCTTCTCAGTCAATAAAAATTTGCTTTTTATCAACACCTATACTATAATTAAGGACAAATGCAGCCACAAACACACCTTTTTTTTCCGGGACTTACAGAAAACCGGATAGTATTGGCCGCGTTATTCGCCTGGATAATCGCGCAGGGGATAAAGATCGTATCCGGTATAATCAAAGAAAAGCGCTTTGATTTTAAATGGATTATCGGGACGGGAGGTATGCCTAGTGCGCATTCCGCGGGAGTAAGCGCGTTGGCCACAGGAGTGGGCATGAATGCCGGCTTCAATTCTGCTATTTTTGCCACCGCAGCCATATTTTCTCTGGTAATAATGTTTGACGCTCAGAGTGTGCGCCGGATGGCCGGACATCAGGCTGAAATCCTGAATCGGATCAGTGAAGACTTGTACTACAAGCATGAGGTTAAGCCGGAAAGATTAAGGGAGCTGATCGGGCATACGCCGGTAGAAGTATTTATGGGGGCTCTGCTTGGTATCCTGATCGGAATCCTGGTCACGACTGTTTAAATCATAAAGGGGGAATAATGAGAAGAGCAGTAATCATCGTGTTAATCGCCTTGGTCGTAATTTTCGCGATCGTTCAGTTTGTCCTAAGACCGGGAAAAGACAGTGCCACGGAAAAAACAGGCGATCAATCAGTTGTTGTGAATAATCCGGCTCTAAGCGTGTTTCAATCCGCCCTGGAGACGGCGGGAGATGAGGAGTCGGTTTTAAAGTTTAAGCAGGTAGTCAATGATTATCCGGAGAGTGAATTGGCTCCGCAGGCGCTTCTGGAGATTGCCCGGGTGCACGACAAGAGCGGCTCCAAGCTGGAAAAAAAACAGGTTCTCGGGGAGTTATTAACCCGGTTTCCGGACAGCAGCGTGGCGGATGAGGGTCGTCGGATGCTCTGGCAGACCAATATCGATGTTTTGCTTTCTCCGCTTCCCACGGAAAAAAGCATGGTTTACGAGATTCAGTCAGGTGATACCCTTTACCGTATCGCGCAAAGATTTCATACGACTGTTGAACTTCTCATGGAAAGTAATAATCTTTCCAGCTCGCTTATCAGGCCTGGCATGAAATTAAAGGTACCGGCCGAGGAGTTCAAGGTTCGGGTAGACAAGTCGGATAACAAGCTGGTGCTGGAGAATTCTGAAGGAGAAATCGTAAAGATTTATTCGGTCTCTACCGGAGCGGATAACTGTACTCCGGTCGGTGAATTCAAGATTGTGAACCGTATCATAAATCCAGTCTGGTATAAGACCGGAGCGATCGTTGATTCCAGCAGCCCCGAAAATATTCTGGGAACCCGCTGGCTGGGGTTTTCCGAACCCGGCTACGGGATCCATGGTACTGTTGAACCGGAGACTATCGGCCAGCAGGTTACTCAGGGCTGTGTTCGCATGAGAAATCAGGAAGTAGAAGAACTGTTCAAGGTTCTCCCGGTAGGTACGGAAGTTATAATTACGGATTGAAAACAATGAATGGAAGCGGATTAGATTTCGAACGGCCGATAATCGAGCTTGAACAGAAAATCAGTGAACTGCGTAAGTTTTCCGAAACAAGAAGCATTGACCTTTCGGGTGAAATAAAACAGTTTGAGGATCGTCTGGAAAAGCTTAAGCAGGATATATTTAAAAAACTGACACCCTGGCAAAAGGTCCAGATCGCCCGGCATCCCCGGCGTCCCTATACGCTCGATTATATCCGGCTGGCTATGACCGAATTCGTGGAACTTCACGGCGATCGTCATTTTCGGGATGACCCGGCGATTGTCTGCGGCCTGGCCCGGATTGATAATGAAAAAGTAATGGTTATCGGTCATCAGAAAGGCCGGGATACCAAAGAAAATCTTTATCGCAGTTTCGGCAGTCCTCATCCGGAGGGATACCGTAAGGCCATGCGGTTGATGTGGATGGCGGAAAGATTCGGATTGCCCATCGTGACGTTTATCGATACTCCGGGTGCTTATCCGGGAGTCGAGGCGGAAGAACGGGGTCAGGCGGAGGCGATCGCGTTCAACCTGCGGGAGATGTCCCTGTTAAAGGTTCCGGTAATCGTAACGGTTATCGGCGAGGGAGGGTCGGGAGGCGCTCTGGGGATCGGTGTGGGGAATCATACCTGTATGCTGGAGAATGCCTACTACTCGGTTATCTCTCCGGAAGGATGTGCCGCCATTCTCTGGCGTGACCGGACTAACGCCTGTGACGCGGCGGCGGCGCTGAAAATAACCGCGCCCGATCTGCTTCAGTTCAAGATCATCGACGAGATAATTCCTGAACCTTTGGGAGGGGCGCATCGCGATCATGAAGCTACGGCCGGAGCGCTGAAAAAGGCGTTACTGAAAAATTTGAAACGACTGAAGAGCCTTTCTTCTGAAGAGCTGATCGAACAACGCTACGAAAAATTCCGGATTATTGGGAAATGGGAACAGCTAAAGCGAAAGGAAACTGAAGATGGTTCAAATCACGATGCAGGGGCTGTACAGCCTTAGCAGAAAGAGAGTGGAGATTAATCCGGTACTGACCCGGGCGGCCGGCGTTCTGCTTTTCCTGGTTTTGACCTGTTGCGGGGCGTTTGTTTATATTCCATTGCCGTTTACTCCGGTACCGCTTACCCTGCAGACCTTTTTTGTTATCCTCTCCGGAGTTTTTCTTAAACCAAAAGAGGCTTTTACCAGCCAGGCCCTTTATTTGGGATTAGGCGCGGCCGGGATTCCCGTATTTACCGGAGGAATCGGCGGACTGGCCCGGCTTGTCGGTCCTACCGGCGGTTATATCCTGGGGTTTGTCGGCGCGGCTGTTCTTGTTTCATTTTTAATGAAGCGTGTTTCAATAAAGGAAAAACCCGGATTTCCGCTGATCCTGGGCATAATGTTATGCGGATTGGGGGTTATTTATTTTTTCGGCTGGCTGAGACTTTCTGTTTATCTTGGTAACAGGCCTGTTAGCGCGTTTACCCTTGGAGTATTACCGTTTTTGTCCGGCGGGGTAATGAAGGCAGTCGCGGCTGCCGGGATATGGAGATTTACCAGAAATAAAGAGGGTCTGTGAAAGTTTTGACGGACGTTCGTTTAACTATGCGATCATTGATTACTTTCGGTCTGGGGCTCTTTTTAATCACCGGTTGCTCATCCCCGGAAATTAAAAATATAGATTCCTGGGGTTCAAGTATAGTTTTTCTGGGAGACACGGTGTCGGCGGCTAACGGGGTTGGGGAAGGAGAGACTTTCCCGGCACTAATTGCTAAAAAAACCAATTTCCCTGTAATTAATATATCCAAGGTAGAGACCTCATCTCAGACAGTGGAAAGACTTTCCGATGTGTTTCTGGAAAATCCGATGATGGTCGTGATCGTGATTGGAGCGACCGATTTTATCAACGGAGTTTCCGTTGAAGAAACAAAAGAAAATCTGGAATTGATTGTTTTCATGGTGCAGAGGGAGAATGCAATCGCCGTTATTGTCAGTCCGGATTCTGGAATTCTGCTGCGGAACTATCTTGCAGTCTGCAGAGAAGTAGCGGATAGTTACGGAGCCGTCCTTATTCCGCATGTTCTTTCCGGAGTCTCTGACAGCCAAAAGTATAAGATTGGCCGGGTTCAGCCTAATGCCGACGGTCATAAGATAGTCGCGAAGCGGGTGTGGAAGTATCTTAAACCGGTCATTGAATTAAACCATAAACAGAGAAGCATGTAGATGTTCGCGATAAGTGCCGAACTCAGCCGTGAACTTGACCGCCGGGCCTGGGAAGAGTTTAAGATTCCGGGCCTGTTGCTTATGGAAAATGCCGGGCTGCGGGCAGCCGAGGTTGCCCTGGGAATGCTTAACGGTTCGGCCGGTCCGGTAGTTGTTATCTGCGGACCGGGGAACAATGGTGGGGATGGGTTTGTCTGTGCCCGCCATCTGTTTAACCGAGGCATAGACGTTAGGACCGTAAGTGTCGGCTTCCGTTCCGGCAGTCGGGGAGATGCCGGGATTAATTATGAGATCATAAGGCAGCTGATGCCGATAGAGACCTTTGATCAGGCGCGGCTGAAGGAAGCAGTCCTGATCATCGATGGATTGTTCGGTATTGGTTTGAACCGGGATCTGGAAGGAGTTTACCGGCAGACAGTGGAAGATGTTAATCTTTGGAAGAAGCCGGTGCTCAGCCTGGATGTGCCTTCAGGTTTAAACACCGATACCGGGGCGGTCCTGGGGGTGTGTATTCGGGCCGATGTTACGGTTACTTTTGGCATGAATAAGCTGGGGCTGGTAAGCAAAGAGGGGCAGCGGTTTGCCGGAGAGGTGGTTGTGGCTGATATCGGAATTCCCCGTCCGCTGCTGGAAAAGTTTAAAACAGAGTGTAGATAAACGGGACCACGGCGGAATTCGACGTAAAGATTATTAACACGGTAAGCAAAAGCAGCAGCAGCACAATCGGCATCATCCACCACATCTTATTGATCCAGAGAAAGTCCAGCAGCTCGCCCGCAAGCTTCAGTCTCTTGCCTATCTTCTTCAGTATATTCATGCTGTTGCTCCGGATTTTTCGATAAGGATATTTTCCATCACCAGCAAATCCAGCCCGCTCCTGACAAAAGTATTATACGCGTTTTCCGGAGAGTTGACAATGGGTTCGCCTCTTAGATTGAAGGAGGTATTAAGCAGAACCGGGATGTTGGTTATACGTCCGAAGGTTTTTACCAGATCATAATAAAGGGGATTTTCATCCCGCCGGATAATCTGGGCCCGAGCGGTTTCCCGATGGCTTACAGCCGGAATGAGCTGTTGTTTGCCTCTAAGCACCGGAACTACCATCAGCATAAAGCGAAGCGGAAGCTGATCCCGGGCTGCGTCCGCGTTGTCGAAATATTCCGCGTAATGTTCTTCCGGGACTACCGGAGCGAAGGGGCGAAAGGGTTCACGGAACTTTATCTTCTCATTTACCACCTGTTTCATCTCCGCCCTGCGCGGGTCGGCCAGAATTGAACGGTTTCCCAGCGCCCGCGGTCCCCATTCAAAGCGTCCCTGAAACCAGCCTACGACCTTGCCTGATGCCAGGGCCGCGGCAACCGTTTCTAATAGGGTTTCCCGTTTCGGGATCAGGCGGTAAGGGACATTGTTTTCCTTTAGAAACTTTTCGACTTCTGAAGCTGAATATCCCTTGCCCCAGTAGGCATGGCACATGACGAATCCCCGCGGCTTTTTGAGCATCTCGTGCCAGATGAGCAGGGCCGCGCCCAGAGCGCCGCCCGCGTCACCGGCTGCCGGCTGGATGAAAATCCGTTTGAACGGGCCTTCCCGGAGGATCCTGCCGTTGGCCGCGGAATTAAGCCCGACTCCGCCGGCAAGACACAGCTGCTCTTTTCCGGTCAAGGAATGGAGAAAACGGACCTGGCGAAGAATTATCTCCTCGGTAACCGATTGGATGCTCGCGGCCAGGTTTGCGTAGTGCTGATTCAGTCCGGTGGCGGGCTGTTCTTTGTCATTACCCGGAACTTTGTTAATTATGAAATCACTGTTCGGAGACCGGGCCGGGCCGAAAAGTTTAATAAATTTACGGCTGAAACTGTTTCGTGAAGAGTAGGAAAAGGAAAAAAAAGACAGATCAAGGCGGAAAGACCCGTCCTCATTCAGCTGTATAATCTTGTCTTTGATCAGTTCGCTGAACACCGGTTGTCCGTAAGGCGCCATTCCCATGACCTTGTATTCACCCTCATTTACCGTAAATCCCAGGAAGGCGGTGAAGGTGCTGTAAAGCATTCCCAGGGAATGCGGGAATTCCATGCGTCTTAAAAGCCGGATCCCGGTTCCATCAGCCGTGGAAAGGGTGCCGCTGTCCCATTCTCCGACCCCATCTACAGTCAGAACTGCCGCGTCAGAAAAGGGGGAGCAGTAAAAAGCGCTGGCCGCGTGGGAAAGATGATGCGGGGTGAACAAAATCTTTTCCTGTCCGATCGCGAGGATATCGCTGATTTGAGCCCGAATCCAGAGCTTTTTTGCCATCCATTCCCGGATTGCTGAGCGGAAAAGAGATATTGAACGCGGGTAGGTGGATATGATGGTT
>JAGYOO010000079.1 GCA_018399295.1 Candidatus Omnitrophota bacterium
TCATCCTTTTTCCCAGTGTCCAGCCACCAGCCCTTTAAAACCCGGCCGCGGACCTTCCCCCCCATCTCGATCATCTTCTGAATGGCGTCGGTTATCTCCAGCTCACCTCTCCATGAGGGCTCTATTCTGTCTATTGCCTCATGGATCATCGGCTTGAACAGATATACCCCTACCAGAACAAGATTCGAGGCCGGCTGCTTCGGCTTTTCAATCAGTTGCCTTATGTTCCCCTCTTCATCCACTTCGGCAACTCCGAACGAAGAAGGATCTTCCACTTCCTTCAGGGATACAAGGGCGTCAAGATCATCCCCGAAAAACTCCTGAAACCCTTCAGCCTCCCCCTCCTGGAGCAGGTTATCTCCCAGATACATTATAAACGGATCGTCAGCGAGAAATCCCCGGGCCAGTTTTACCGCGTGCGCCAGACCGAGAGGTTCTTCCTGCAGAATAAACGTAAGCCGCATACCGGAAGAAGTCACTGCCGGACTCTGCTCCAGGTAGGCCCGGATCTCGGCCGCGGTCTCCGGCGCCAGAATAACTCCAGTGTCCTTTATCCCGAGTCGGACCAGATGATTCAGCACGTACTCGACTATCGGCTTATTCGCTACCGGTAACAACTGTTTGGAACGGGTATAGGTCAGCGGCCGCAACCGCGTACCTCTACCACCGCACAATACTAAAGCCTTCAACACACACCCCCCCCCTTTGTGTCGGTTACTTCTGTTTTTTCCAGTTAGCGCTGAACCACTCGAAAGTAGCTTTCATTCCCTGTTCGAAATCCACTTCCGGATCGAATCCCAGACGTTCTTTTATCCTGGAAATATCCGCCAGGGTCCGAAAAACATCTCCCTGCCGTTCCGGCAGGTGTTCCGGTTCCACGGTTTTCCCGGCAATACTGTTAATAATTTCGACCAGCCCGAGAACCGAGTGATCACAGCCATAGGCGACGTTGAACACCTCCTGTTTGATCCCAGGAACTGTCGCTGAAAGCAGATTGGCCTTAACCACATTTTTTACATAAGTAAAATCACGTGATTGACGCCCGGTTCCATAGATCGGCGGCGATTCGTCATCCATAATCGAGGTGATAAATTTGGGAATGACCACCGCGTATTCATCATCCACGGCCTGACGCGGACCGAACACGTTGAAATACCGCAGAGCAACCGTTTCAAGATTGAAATTTTCACTGAATATCCGGCAATAGTACTCCCCGGCAAGCTTTGTCAGGGCATAAGGAGAAATAAGCAGCGGATAAGCATCCTCCTTCTCCGGAAAACGATCGGTGTCTCCGTAGACAGAACTTGAAGAGGCCATAACAAAGCGCTTCAACCCTTTTTCCCGGGCCGCGTTGAGCATATTCACTGTCCCGTCGATATTCACCTGATTGTAGTCGTAAGGATTGTTCATTGATTTCGGAACACTGCGCAGGGCCGCCTGATGCAGCACGTAATCCGCGCCTTCACAGGCCTTCCGGCAGGTATCGAGATCCCGAATGTCGCCTTCAATAAGCTCGAACCGGTCTTCTCCACCCGGAACCTCCTTAACAAAAGAAAGGTTTTCCCTCCGGCCCGAAAAAAAATTGTCCAGCACCCTCACCTCATCCCGGCCCTGTCGCAGGATATCCTCAACAATGTGCGAACCGATAAACCCCGCTCCTCCGGTAACAAGAAATCTACTCATCGCGTATTTACTCCTTCCCTTATAATGTATGGATTTTTTTCCGCGCTTGGCCCTTTATGCCCTTGAGCGCGTTTCTCGTGTCGAGTATCAATGGGGCACTGGCAGCGATAAGCCGATAATCAAGCCCCGCGTGATTCGTAATAATAACCACGCAATCGCAGGCGGAAAGACTTTTCGCGTCAAGACGTTCATTTTTCAAACGGACGCTGTTGTAATTTATTTCCTTTACGCAGGGATCACTAAACCGAACTTTCGCGCCCTGGGCAAGCAGCATCTCGATTACTGAAAGTGCCGGTGACTCCCGCATATCCGCCACATCCTTCTTATAAGCCACGCCGATTACCAGAATCTTAGAACCGTTAATACACTTTTTCCTCTGATTAAGGATCTCGGCCACCCGGGTGACTACATAATCCGGCATTCCCGAATTGATCTGTGAGGCCAATTCGATAAATCTTGCCTCAAATCCGAACAGCCGGGCTTTCCAGGAAAGATACAGCGGATCAATCGGGATACAGTGCCCACCCAGTCCGGGGCCGGGATAAAACGGCATAAACCCAAAGGGTTTAGTCGCGGCGGCATCAATAACCTCCCACACATCGATGTTCATCTTATGACACATCAGGGCGATCTCGTTTACCAGCCCGATATTTACGCTGCGAAAGGTGTTTTCCAGAAGCTTAACGGTTTCCGCGACCCGCGCCGAGGAGACCGGGACCACCTTGTCCATAAACTGTTCATAAAACAGAGACGCCGCGCGGGTACAGGCAGGAGTGACTCCGCCCACAACTTTAGGAATGTTTTTAGTCTTAAATACCGGATTCGAAGGATCGACCCGTTCCGGAGAAAACGCGAGATAAAAGTCTTTACCTACCGCGAGTCCGGTTTCTTCAAAAATCGGAAGCATCATCTCATGGGTGGTGCCCGGATAGGTCGTGCTTTCCAGGATTATAAGCTGGTCTTTACGCAGCACCTCGCTGATTCTGGCGCAGGCCTCGAGAATATACGAAATATCGGGATCACGCGTCTTGCGCAGCGGAGTCGGCACGCAGATATTTATCGTATCCACGTCCTTGAGTACCGAGTAATCCGTTCCCACGCTCAACCGGCCGTTTTTACGAAGTTCTTTTAAATCCTGATCCGTAACATCTCCAATATATGATTTATTCCGGTTGATAGCCTCAATCTTCCGTTCGTCAAGATCGACACCAATAACCTTGAATCCCGCCTTCCCGAGTTCCACGACCAGAGGAAGGCCGACGTATCCAAGACCGATCACTCCGCAAACCGCTTGCTTTTTCTTTATCTTCTCCGCTAATTTCATATTCAGATCCTTTCCTTGCATCAGACGTATTTATAAAGATACTCGGGAATATAATGTTCGACGCTGGTAAGGATATAACCGGCGAGATTGACCCTGGACTGCTCCAGGTGCTCAGTGGCATGGAGAATAACCCCTTTCTGAGTCGCGCCGGCCTTGACTACCATAAATGTAGCATCCACCTGAGCGCCGACAATGGTCGCGTCGGCAACCGGGATCACCGGCGGGGTATCGAGAATGACAAAGTCGTACTTTTTCCGGGCCTCCTGCAGCAGCCGGGAGAGCCGGTTAGAGGCCAGAAGTTCGGCCGGCTGCTCGGAGATCATCCCGCGGGGAATGATCTTCAGCTTGTTCACCGCGGTCTTATACACGATGTTATCCAGATCCGCCCCAATACTCAGACATTCGGACAAACCGACAGGCATGGTTTTTAATCCAAACGCCTTCTGCAGCCTGCCCCGGCGAAGGTCGCAGTCGATGAGAAGGATATTACGGCAATCAACGTCCTGAGCCATGGTAACCGCCAAGTTCATCGCGGTTACGGTCTTGCCCTCATTGTGAACTGAGCTGGTGATCGAAACCACGGAAAAATTATGGTGCCGGTTCAACGTTTTTATATTCTCCCTTAACCGGCGATACTGCTCGGTTATCGGCGCCCGGGGATAAAAATAGGAAACGATCTGCGGATCCATACTGGAATCGCTTATACTCTTTAGCACAAACTCCTTTGGCAGAGACGGCAGCGAATGTAACAGTTCACTCATGTTCGGACTCCTTAACTATTTTAAGAACGTGGAAATCAATACAACCGAGACAAGCCCGATGAAAAACACCGCCGCCAACAGGTACACAAACCGTGCGTTGTGCCTTTTCTGGTTAAATTCATCTTCGGTTATTATCATCGATATCGCGCCGATCACCGGGCGGTCCAGAGCCGTCCGGGCTTCATTAACACTGCGGAACGACTGGTCCAGGGCCTCCCCGGCCATCACGCCGCCGTAACCCAGCATGCAACCAAAAACCACGCCCACCAGCAGCAGTCCCAATCGATCGGGAGAAACCGGCCGAAGCGGAAGTCGGGGGGGATCAATGATCGAAAATCGGGTTCCCTCCTTAAAATTTTCCAGCTGGCGGGTTATCCGCGCGGTCTCCAGCCTTCTCCGGAGCATTCCATATATTTCCTGATTAATACCTGAATCAAGAAGCATCCCTTCATCCGGAACGAATTGACCAAGGGGATTAGCCGCGGCGGACCCTCCCAGTTCAGAAGACTTATTAGTCTTATCCTGAAACAGCAGATAGGAAAGAATGCGGTCATTAGAGTCAGTACTTTTTGCCGGCAGTTTAAGCTCGCTGTCTTCAGCCATCTCTTTTTCCAGCTTCGCGATCTTTTCATTCAAGTCGCGAACCAGAGGATGTTCTCCGGTGGAATCAACCAGCAAAGCGTCCAGCTCTTCTCTCAGCCTTGCCAGCTCATCCTCCCGGATCTTCCGCCGGTAAAAACCCAGCTGATCCTCAAGAAAACTCACCGCCACATCAGTTTCTCTGGTTTGAGACTCCATGTTCTGCCGGATAAAGATATCCGTAATCGTTTTTGTTACCATCTGCACCTGTTCCGGATCCTGCCCCTGATAAATAATACTTACAAGCTGCGGACCGAGCATCTCGACTTCGATCTCATTTCTGATCTTTTTGACCAGCTCTTCGTATTCATAGGTGCTTTTTACCCCTTTATCCATGTCCAGCCGCCGGACCAGCTCGGTCAGACTGTCCCAGCTTAAGATCTGCTCCCGAATAATGCGCAGCCGTTCTCCCACGCTGGTGGAAATAGCCAGGCCGCTGATCAGCGGGTTAATAACCTTTTCTTCTTCAATAAGGATTAGAGCGCCGGACTGATACGTCTTAGGCAGCACGAACCCCATAATTACGGAAATAAAAACCGCCAGGAGAAACGGGAAAATAAAGAAGTTTTTTCTCCGGAAAAACACCTGCATGTAATCTATCGGCTTGTGCATATCGTCTACCCCTGCTTAATCTTCGTTATCGGTTAACTCATCCGCCGTCTGGTATACGACCGCGCCCCGGAACAGCGGCGATATTATCTGGTCCAGAACGGTTCCGACCTTATACAGGACGGTGGAAGGCACGTACACTATGTCCCCGGAACGCAGATCATAATTCAGGGCAAGGTTTCCGTGGTAAAGCAAACTCAGAATATTGACTCTTTTTACGACTATCTCGCCATCCGCTACCGGGCGAATGATCAGGGTCCGTCGCATGGCCGCGATATTGCGCAACGGCAGTCCGGCATTAAGCAGCGCGTCCCGCAGGGGCAGATACTGTCCCCGCATAACGTATCTTCCCGGGCTGGGCACCTCTCCCAGAACATATACGACCTTACTATTGTACTGGGTTATTGTAATATTTACTTCAGGATTTTCTATATATTTTGATAGCAACCCGCTGATCTTTTCCTCTGCCTCGGATTTAGTAAGCCCGTCCAACTCAATATCACCCACGAAGTTATACTGGATCTTCCCGTCTGACGATAAGGGGAAAATCCCACTAAACTCCTCGTGACGGCGAACCTCGATCGCGATAACATCGTCTTTTCCCAGGGTATACTCCCCACCCTTTTCCCGCTTTATCGACTGCTCGCTGTCCGCGGCCACCTTAACCACCTGCAGTTTAATATTATCTTCAGAGACCGAATATCCTGTCTTTTCCTTTCGTGCCGCTTTTTGTTGCGTCTGTCGCGTCGGTTCCTGCTTCTGTTCAACCGCCTTTTGTTCTGCCTCTTTTTTCTCTCGGAGCGAAATACTGAACAGCTGCGCTTCAGCCGGTGAAGGCATTAATACCGACCCCATCAGAAAGAACATTACCAGCAGAAACATCCCCCTCAAGCGGAATATGTTGTTAGAATTCACTGCCCCCTCCTCTTATGTTAAAATCATAAAAAACCGCGTTTTTAAAAGACTGAAGATCTTCCAGGTCATTAGTGGTGTAAAAACGCCAGCCTCTCCAGTCACGCTTGGGCTTTTTTACCTTCCCCGACTTTTCCCAACGCATTATCGTCTTGGATGTTATTCCCAGCCGGCTGGCCGCTTCGGTTATGGTCATCCGCTTGCCATGCATATCTGCTCCATATCGATTTGTTTTTAAGGGTCGAAGAACTGCTTTACTCCGCGGCATAAGTGAATGAGATTCCATTATAAGCAGTTATTATGCCAAATTCTCTGCCGGGAGAACACGGTCGAAAACCGCAAAGCCGGTCAATTCTGATAATAAAACGAAACAATCTGTTTCCTAAAATAGACCATGTCAGACAAACATGGACAGTCTTGGACAGGCAGTTTTAAAAAAATTCCGGCCGGTTATGCTTTCCGGAACCCGGTTCCCCAAACAGATTTTAAAAAAAATCCCCGGAAAATCCTTCCGTGAATCTTTTCATAAAGATAAATAAAATCTTTTTAAAAATGTAACGAAAAACTAGTTTATCACCAAACCCCTGTTTGCGCAATAGAAGCCCGCTTTTTGTCCGACTGAGTCCCTTAAATCAAAAATAAAACAAAAAGATTTAACCACAGAGGGCACAGAGAAAAAAACCTTAAAATTTGATTAACAAGATTAAAAAAAATGATTAAACTGATTAAAATACTCGTTTTGCTCCCAACAACTTAGAGTAACGACGAAAAAAGACTATAAAATCAACCACAGAGACCACAAAGACCTT